>CAXMSH010000036.1:0-8645 GCA_964195875.1 Thermodesulfovibrionia bacterium | reverse complement strand
CACTGGCAAGGGCAATGCAGGAGGTTAACCATAAGAAGGGATATGCCCGAATAGATGCCGATAACAGGGTTGTTCCTCTCCATAACTGCCCTGAGTGCGGCAAAAAGATGAGGCGCGTATTTTATACCTATACATACCTTGTCGAGGTTGACAGGTGCAGTTCCTGCGGGGTCACATGGTTTGACCATGATGAACTTGAGATCCTTCAGTGCATGATAGACAATAAGATGGTGCAGACAAAATTTGATTGGCCCGGGACCGGCGTAGAAATCCGGAAGGAACCTGAGAAACCTGACATTGACAAATGAAACATAATATTATCTAATTATTTACGATTTAACCTGTAATTCTCTTTAGATTGTTGCAGAGTTGTTTTTATTCTGTCATTCCTGTCCCGTACTCGATACGGGGCTGGGACGACGCCTGGATTCCCGTTCCCTGCTTACTACCTGCTGGGACAAGCTTCACGGGCCTGTCCCGATTTATCCCCGAAGAATCTGGACAGGCGGGGAATGACAATAAGACTTAAGTTTTTTTGATTTTGATACCCTGCGGTCTATGTCGCTGATTTGTAACAGGGGTTATCGAAGGATTGGGTGGATTCTTTTTATTATAACAATATATTGGATTTATGAATATCTGTTCTTTAAGAAATGTAAATTTTATAATATTTATATGCGCAGGAGGCTATATCTGAAGGTCGGCGACAGGGTTACGCACAAAAAGTATTTAATCTGGGGCACTGGTGAGGTTGTTGAGGAGAAGCACTCAACACTTTCCGGTGGCCTCTGTTTAGTAAGGGTTATCTTCGAAGACGGGAATGAAAGGTCATTTTTCAATGACATGGAGAACGATCTTTGCTGTTATTACTCAGGGATAATGATAATATGAATAAGATTATCTGCGATATCAGAAGTTCTTTTCCAAAGATATAAACGCTTTTCTTGACTCCAGACTTTGTTTAGAAAGGGGCCGAGGAGTCCAGGGTTCTTCGCCTCAGCGAACCTGCCTGTCGGTCTACGACTCATTGCGCAGGCGGGCCTTTCCACAAATTTTTGTAGTACCAGTCTTTAGAATTTTCAGGTCGATTCGACCTGCCTACCGGACAGACAGGCTCGATTCCGAGAAAGTCGAAAAATACAAAAAAAATTGCCGACCCGCCGGTTTTTCTGCTAAAATTGAAACAGGCTTGAAAAGCGATTTCTTATCAGTTATCAGTTTTTGCAGGACATCATTGTCTTGATAAAGCCATGACTATAATATAGACTATATTTAGGTCATGTTGAATGGAGGTTGCTGTTATGAAATTAAGTGAGTCCGTAAAGCCCATCAGTTATATTAAATCTCATGCATCTGAGGTTGTCCGTAAGGTAGTAGAAAGTCATGGGACTATAGTGATTACACTGAACGGTGAAGCAAAGGCGGTGCTTCAGGATATTCGGGAATACGAAAAGACGCAGGAGAGCCTGTTTATGCTCAAGATACTTGCCCAAAGCCGCAAAAATCTTGAAGAAAGAAAGTTCAAACCTGTCAGAGAATCTTTTAATGGGGTGAAAGAAAAAATAAAGGAATTGCATAAAAAATAATGCACTTCACTGTAAATCTCGTTATTGATGCAGAGACGGACCTCTTTGACATTTATTTGTACGTTGCGCAGCATGATTCGCCGGAGAAAGCAGCTCGACTTCTGGACAACCTTGAAAAGACTATCCTTCGGCTTGAAACAACTCCTTTGCGCGGCAGCTATCCTCCCGAACTGGAGCGCATTGCAGTCTTCGAATTTCGGGAGATTTTTTTTAAGCCATATAGAATTATTTATCAGGTTAGAAAAAAAGACGTGTATGTCCATTGTGTCATCGACGGACGAAGAGACTTGCAGGATCTTTTACAGGCAAGACTCTTAAGGTGAAGATGCTGGGGAATTAAGATCATTTCTACTGGATTGGTCTGCATGTTCTCTTTTTATATCTTTTCTTAATATACAACTTTTTGAACCATTCGGTACATACCATGGTCAAGAGCGGCTAACCCGTGACCCGCCGGAATGGGGACAATTGTATGAAGATAGCGCAGTAGTGCGAGAGCCGGTAGATAACAGGTGGAAGTACTCTGATGAATACAGACCTTCTTCTTGGATCGCATGAGCAGGCCTCACGTAAATTTTATGTCTCATATGCCCCCGGAATTTTCATGAGAGCCGCTAAATACAAAAAAATGTTGCCGACCCGCCGGTTTTTCTGCTAAAATCAAGATAAGCTTTAAAAGCGATTTTTTATCAGTTATCAGTCAGTCAGTTTAAAAATGATTACAGCTGAAGAAATAAGCCATAAACTATCTCCTCTGTTTGATGAAGCTGGTTTGCAGCTTGCCATCCTCTTTGGATCTGTTGTAACTGGTAGTACACATAAAAAAAGTGATATAGATCTGGCGTTCTTATTTGATGCACCACTTGATATTCTTGATTTAACGAATAAAGTTATCAGAATTCTCCATGCCGATAATGTGGATGTTGTTGATTTACGAAAAGCAAGTCCGCTTTTGAGATTTTCAGCAATAAAGCACGGGAAAGTGCTCTATGAAAGCAAGCCCGGGATTTTTAATGCATTTGTTTCCTTAGCTTTCAGAAAATTTATTGATACAAAGAAATTTCGTGATGCGCAGGCTCTGTCCATAAAATTATTTTTACATGAAAGAGGAGTGGCATGAGCCCGATTGAAAAAGATATTATAAGAAGGAAAATGGCGGTTATTGTTGAAAACCTCAAGGCCCTTGAAACTATTAAAGAAATTAATATTGAGGAATATAAGGATGATATTTTCCGGAGAAAGGCAACGGAGAGGCTTTTACAGGAGTTAATAGAGGCGGCAATTGATATCAATACCCATCTGATAGTTCAAACAGGCAAAAGAGTTCCGGATGATTACTTTGAGAGTTTTGTCAAAGCAGGAGAATATAATATTGTCCCCAAAGATCTTGCAGTAAAACTTGCCCCATCCGCAGGATTGCGTAACAGACTGGTTCATGAATATGATGTGCTTGAGCATTCGATAGTGCTTGAAGCAGTTAATACAGCAGAAGATCTTTATCCAAAATACATAAAGGCCATTGAAGATTATCTTCAAGAAATGAATACATAATAAGAAGTCGCTTTTGAAGCCTGTTGTAATTATTACAGGAAAACCAGGACTCTATCCTGGTTCCCCATCCTTTGCACCCTACGGAGCCATGTACCATACGGTGCATGGCGGAGAATGGATAAACCTAAAAACGGCAGTTAGCCACTGATTTACGCAGATCGACGCAAATTTTTCAATGAGATACAGGTAATTCATATTTCACCATTTCAGTGAAATATAAACCAGGCATGAGTTTTTAGGTCCTACCGGCTTTTGTGTGGGACTTTCCTCTATCTGCCCCTCCCTTGATGGGAGGGGATTAAGGGGAGGGTGATTTTAGACACTTCACTCTTATTACCTTTAATACTCCTTTTTCTGCATGCTGTCCTCCATCAACTTCTATTACAACCTTCCTCTCAAAACATACAAAATCAACTATATACTTGCCTATAGGCTCTTGCCTCCTGAACTTAAGTACCTTCTATCTGTTTTGACCTCAAATGCTGCCATAATAGTCTCTCAGCATCTGTGTCTCTTTTTCTTAAATTCCTCGATAAAGAAGTTGAATTGCTATTCAAAAATAACACCCCCACCTAACCTCCCCCATCAAGGGGGAGGAATTATCTCTCATTTTGAGATTCTCGATTTAAATTGGTTATTCTTCCACACAATTCCCGTAAGAGCCAGTTTTTATTCTATCGGTGTTTATCCGCGTTTATCTGTGGCCAAATGCTTTTTATAGGATAAAGCGAAATCATTTATTCGGAACCTGGAACTTCTTTTTAACGAAATCTATCTCATCTTCACGGCTCTTGATCTTCCCTTCAAGCCTTGCCTCAAGAATTGATTTTAATATCGTCTTGAATAAGGGGCCGGGTTTGAGACCCATATCCTTCATGTCCTGTCCTGTAAGTTCCGGGCTTGTGCTCCTGAGTTTGGTGAGGTAGAGAGATATCGCCTTCTTCTGACCCTTATCCTTGGCTTTTGCCATTGTAAAGAGTATGGTCAGGAGGTTTAGCGGCTCAAGTGTGAAATAGACCCCGCTGTTGGACGCCTTACGCAGTCTTGGCAGTGCTTTCTTTGACTCTTCAATCCCGGCGTTAATTTCTCTGCTTACATTGGGAGGTACATGGAGCCTCTGCATGGCCTTCTTTCTCTCAGACCCCTTCAGCTCTTCAAAGAGGGCCATGAGGAATAGGTGAGACTTGTCAAGCTTCTCATCAAAGAAGAGGAGTTTGAACCATACGAAGGTCTCCTGAATCGCCCTGAATGTATCCTCCAGTGTATCTGTGAGTTTCAGGCTTGAATGTAGGAACCTTAGCAGGTCGAACTCGGCCAGTCTCCTTACCGCCCTGACCGGTTCTGTCTCTATAAAGAGCAGGCCGAGCTCGTCATACAGGCGTGAGCCTGAGAGTTTATCAAATAGGTTGATCTTCACTGCGGTCTTGATGAGGTTTGCAGTCTGCCTGCTCAGTTTGAAGCCGAACCTCTCGGAAAAGCGTATAGCCCTGAATGCCCTCGTCGGGTCTTCGATGAAGCTTAGGTTATGAAGAATCCTGATCGTCTTCTCTTTAATGTCCCTCTGTCCTCCAAAGAAATCAAGGAGCTGTCCAAAATTATCATTGTCCAGCCTTATCGCCAGGGTATTTATAGTGAAATCCCTCCTGTAAAGGTCCTTTTTTATGGATGACGATTCTACGCGTGGAAGGGCAGCCGGGGATTCATAGTACTCTGTCCTTGCAGAGGCCACATCGAACTTCAGTGGCCCGGCTACCAGAACGGCGGTGCCGAATCTGATGTGTGTCTTGACCCTCGCGTTCAACTCACGGCCCAGCGACTGGGCAAAGGCTATACCGTCACCCTCTATAACTATATCTATGTCGAGATTGACCTCGCCCCGCAGAAGGTCCCTTACAGATCCTCCGACAATGTAGGCCGTCAGACCGAGTCCTGAAGCAACCTTGCCGGAGAGTTTAAGAATATTAAATATTTCAGACGGGAATTTTGACTTCATGGCAGATGAAAGGTTTCTGCCCATGGCGGGTTTCTCCTTCAGTATCTCCTTTGTGGTTATCCTGCTCTTTCTCAGCATGCTTTCATAGAGAGACCTTAATATATCTGTCCTTGTTATCGCCCCAACTATCCGGCTCTTATCTAACACAGGCATGAACCTCTGGTTCTGCTCGATCATATAGGTTTCGATCCTGCTGGCAGGTGTTGAAGTGGTAACGGCAACCGCGTCAGTTGTGCAGAATTCCGATACCCCGCTGCTGCTGAAACCGTGGAAGATCGCTTTCTCGATCACTTCTCTTGATATCAGCCCGTAATAATCGTCTCCCTTAAGCACAGGCAGTACATTCACTTCGTATTGCGTCATCTTCTTTGCGGCATTCTTGATTGTGCTCTTCCATGACACGCACTTTACCGGGCTTGTCATTATATCCATAGCGGTTTTAGCGGGGCGTATCTTCTCCTTTAGTAATGATAAAAGCTTTTCTTCCGTTTCTTCCAGTGAGATGTCTCTGATGACAGCGGAAGAAGCAGAGGGATGCCCGCCCCCACCGAATACACCGGCGATTTCAGAGACATTAACTTCCGGGGTGTGGCTCCTTGCTATGAGTTGCACTCTCTCATCCATCATCACGAGCAGGAAGAGGGCATCTGCACCCCCCATATCTCTCAGTTTATGTGCCAGATAGGCAACATCGCCGATGTAGTTCTCCCTTGATGCCCTGGAAATCCTGACTATTATGTCGTGAATTACATAGTCTTTTGCCGAGTGAATCAACTCGTTTAGAAGGTCGATCTCTTCAGGCGCAAGCTCCCTGCTTATGAAACTCGATACTACCTTCAGATTGGCTCCCTTTTTGATGAGATGCGCGGCGGCGGTCATGTCCCTTACGGTTGTTGTGGGGAAGATCAATGAGCCGGTCTCTTCATAGATGCCCAGAGCAAGCAGTGTGGCCTCGGCAGGCGAGATCTCGATCCTGTCCTTCTTTATCATCTCGACAAATATGGTCGTTGTCGCGCCGACGGAATCTATCACTTCTTTGTGCCCTATGATGTCATTTTCAGAAGAAGGGTGGTGATCAAAAATGTGGACTGCCAGGCCCTTTTTGCCGAGTATTGATGAGAACTTTCCGATCCTGCCGGGTTTCCTGATATCGACAATTATCAGCCTTGTCACCTCATCAAGGTTAATGTCCTTCAATTTTCTGATCTCCACTTGCAGGGGAGAAGCGGCCAGGTAGTTTCTTACACTCTTCTCCGGAGAGCCCGGAAATACGATCACAGCGCCGGGATAGTATTTCTTTGCCGCAACCATAGACGCGAGGGCGTCAAAATCAGAATTAACATGTGTAGTTATGACTTCCATGTAAGTTAATTATAAGGGTAGTGTGGACAGGGTTCAAGGGCTAAAGTGGTTATCCCCACATCTTCGGGGTCAATGCGCTCCTCCTATATCTGTCATTCCCCGACTTATCGGGGAATGACAAAAAAAGAATTGCAAGAGGCTCATACGTATTAAATGCTGTTATTGGCAGATTCTTAATGAAATTAACAGACAATTATATAAAGAGGCAGGGTGATGTGGAACCTTATCTTCCGTAGGATTAATCCATTTTTGCTAATATTATGCCCATTATGAGCCCGTGAAAAATAAGTATCTATGATTAATGAATAAGTTTTTTTTATTTGACCTAAAATATACCATATATTAATATCAACTCTGTCTCTTTGCGTATTTTTTACCTACTTAGGGCAATATGTGTATAATAGTGCCTTGTAATGTAACGGTTTTGATTATCTGAAACATATTATATCTTTAAAAAGGAGGTTGTAAATGGGAAAGTACAAGACACCAATGTTGGACGAGCTTGAGAAAGGCCCGTGGCCGAGTTTTGTCACGGAGATCAAGAAGGCGAGCACAACCAGTTCAATGCCGGACATGGCAGACGATGAGCTTGGCCAGGTAGAAAAATCTTACACCACGAAGCGTGGATACTGGAAGCACGGCGGAATCGTGGGTGTTCTCGGTTATGGCGGCGGAGTTATCGGAAGGTATTCCTCATTACCTGAAGAGTTCCCCGGTGTAGCACATTTCCATACCGTAAGGCTCAACCAGCCGAGCGGCTTCTTCTACAACGCTGAGGCGCTCAGAATGATATGTGATATCTGGGACAAATACGGTAGTGGTTTGACAAATGTTCATGGCTCCACAGGCGACCTTGTTCTTCTTGGGACCACAACAGAGAACCTTGAAGCCATATTTGCCGAGTATTCATCCCGCGGATGGGACCTTGGAAGCTCAGGTTCTGCCATGAGGACCCCCAGCTGCTGCGTTGGCCAGGCCCGTTGCGAGTGGGCGAATATAGATTCCATGGGTATCTGCAACAGCCTTACACAGCATTTCCAGGATGAGATGCACAGGCCTGCTTACCCTTACAAGTTCAAGATAAAGGTATCGGGATGCGCGTGTGACTGCGTTGCGGCCATCGCCCGTGCTGACTGTTCAATAATTGGCACATGGAAGGGTGACATCAGGATAAATCAGGCAGAAGTGAAGAAGTATGCTGATGCCGGCATGGATATTCAGAAAGAGATCATTGACATGTGTCCGACGGACTGCATGTACTATAACAACGGCGAGATCAAGATCGCTAATGCCGAGTGCAACAGGTGCATGCACTGTATCGCCAAGATGACAAAGGCCTTGAGGCCAGGTGAAAAGAAGGGCGCTACGATACTTATCGGAAGTAAAGCGCCGATCGTTGTTGGTTCACTTCTTTCATGGGTCGTCGTTCCATTCCTTGAGCTTGATGATGATTATGAAAATCTTAAAGAACTTCTTGGGAAGATCATTGAATGGTGGGATGACAATGCCAAGCCGAGAGAGAGGATAGGTGAGCTTATCGAGGTGAAAGGCATGAGGCCTTTCCTTGAAGCAATCGGTGTTCCGCCTCAGCCTCAGCAGGTATATGAGCCTAGAAAAGATCCGTTCTTCTTCTGGGCCGAGAGCGACTTCAAAAAATAAATTTAATAAAATAAAAATTTAATGGAGGAAAAAGCAGATGTCATTACCTGAAAGACAGACAGATATAGGACCACCGCATTTTGAACAGTTTTTGCCGCCTGTAATTAAGAATAATTACGGCAAGTGGACACACCATGAAGTCCTAACGCCCGGCACCATGGTTCACCATGCTGAAAGCGGAGACAAGGTTTTTACTGTTAGGGCCGCATCTCCGAGAATTCTCAGCACTGCGACTATCCGTGAGATGGCTGACCTTGCCGAGAAGCATTGTGGCGGATATCTCCGTTTCACTACAAGAAACAACGTTGAGTTTCTTCTCGATGACGAAGGCAAGATGAACGCGCTCCTTGCCGACCTCAAGGAGAAGAAATATTCCGTAGGCGGTATCGGTCCCAGGATAAGTAATGTTATCCATACTCAGGGATGGGTACATTGCCATAGCGCGTGTACGGACGCTTCAGGCCTTGTGAAGGCTATTATGGATGAGGTTTATG
>CAXMSH010000035.1:0-8662 GCA_964195875.1 Thermodesulfovibrionia bacterium | reverse complement strand
GTCCTCTGCCTCCCTCTCTCTCTCTCTCCCTTGTTCTATCTCTCCCTCTCCTTCTCTCCCTCCCCCTCCCCGTCTATCACTTTCTCTTCTTCTCCCTCTCTCCTTCAGAAACGCCTTCGAGGATTTCCCCTCCTTCAAGTTCTATAATATTCCTAAGTTCACTCCATGTTATAACCTCGTCATTTACTGTCGCGACTACCCTGTCCAGCAGAACGGCGCCGTAAGAGTCCGAAACTGCCGGGATGTTTGCCGTAGACAGGAATGAAAACAGCGTAAATAATATTAAGGCAGATATTTTGATCATATATATAAAATACCCTCTCACATTTATTCTACTGAATGCGGTTGTAAGCAGATATGGTCCAGATTCTGAACCCTGCGAAAAGCAATGAACTTAACCGCCTTCGGCGGATTTTTTTTGACAGGATATACAGGATTTTCAGGATAAATCAAAAGAAAGAAGAATAAATCTTCCGTATCCCGATACGAGTCGAAGTTTAGTCGATCCGACCTGAGAGTCGCTTCGACCTGTTAATCCTGTCAGAAAAATGGAAATCCATATACTATTAAATTATGGGGAATTATGCCATTGTTGACAGTTTAAATCAAGCTGTTAAAACCTGATTTTACTGTATTAACCTGCGTATTTGATGATTTAAAAAGGGGTCTCCCCCACGGTCAAAGACTCGCCTCGATTCGGTGAAGCGGGCCGGTAGGCAGGGCAGACATACAGAGGGATAAGCGATTCTTACAACTCTTTCCTTTATTCTGTCATTCCGGCTTGTCCGGAATGACACTTTACGCTTTGCATAACCGCATTGCTAATAAAACGCTCATATAAGGTCAGACATTAAACTTGAAATTAATAATATCTCCATCTTTGATTTCGTAGGTCTTGCCTTCCTGTCTGAGGAGCCCTTTTTCTTTAGCCTTGACCATATCTCCGTCTGAGTCTATGAAGTCGTCATAGCTGACGGTCTCTGCCCTGATGAAACCTCTTTCTATGTCTGAATGTATCTTACCTGCAGCCTGCTGGGCATGCAGACCTTTTATAATAGTCCATGCTCGGACCTCATCTTTCCCCGCTGTCAGGAATGAGATGAGCCCAAGCGCATCGTATGATATATGGCATAACTTCTTCATAGCGGGTTCCTCAATGCCGAGTTCATCCAGAAATTCTTTTGCTTCATCAGGAGGAAGCTGCGCTATCTCCATCTCTATCTTTCCGCATAGCGTCAGGATCTGAGGCACTATGCCTTTGCCTTTTTCTTTAAAGAATGTCTCAATCTTTTGCTGAATCTCTTTTACCTTATCAGAGTTGATATCGCTTTCATTAATATTAAGAACGATTATCCCCTGCATGGCGGTAAGGAACTGGTAGGGGAGCATCTGCCTCTTATCCTCATCATTAAACTCCACATCTCTCAGGGATATCTCATCTTCAAGAGCGGTTTTGCATTTCAGCAAAAGGTCTTTGTCCGCTGTCTCGGGCTTCTTGCCGCGCTTTAACTGGTCCTCTATCTTCTTAAGCCTCTTTTCGACAAACTCAAGGTCTCCGAGTATCAGCTCTGCTTCAAATGAGTATACATCCCGTAAAGTGTCAACGCTCTTCATCGGGTGTATGACCGAAGAGTCTTCAAATGCCCTGACAACATGTACCATCGCATCGGCATCTTTCAGAAGATTAAAGACCTTTACGTTCTGTGAGGTATCTCCTGAGGTTATGCCGAGATAATCCAGATACTCTACGGTCGCATAGGTGGTCTTCTTGGGTTCGTAGATGGCAACGAGCTTATCTATCCGCGCATCCGGTACTTTCACAATGCCGTGATGCGGCTCAACATCAGCGGCTATTGAAGTTGAGTAGGCGGTTGTCTCAAGGTTCTGGCCTGTAAGGGCGTTAAAGACTGTTGTCTTCCCTGAATTGGAGAAACCGGTTAATATGAGCTTCACTTTAAATTCCCCCTCACCCTAACCCTCTCCCACATAGGGGAGAGGGAATTGATTGTAGGACTTACCATAAAGGGAAGATAGAATTCTCCCAAAAACATCCTCTCCCTTGAGGGGAGGGGACAGATGGGAGGGTGAAAAAATATATTGTTCACTTTATTTCCCTGAAACTCTCATAAGCGGCCCGCGCGGTTTTATGTATATCAGCGTTTGTATGAGCAAGCGACATGAAGCCTGCCTCATATCCTGACGGAGCGAGGTTAATTCCTCTTTCAAGCATGCTCCTGAAGAACCTGGCAAATGCGGCCATATCAGTCTTTGAGGCATCGGTGAAATCATGCACCTCTTTGTCAGTAAAATATGTGCAGAACATTGTTCCCGCCCTGTAGAATTTTGTCTTTACGCCCGCACGCTTCGCGGCATCCTTCAGAGCCAACTCAAGCGCTTCGGCCTTATTTAGCAGCCTTTTGTATGTTTCAGGTTGAGAGAGTATCTTGAGAGTCTCAATTCCAGCGGTCATCGCAAGAGGATTTCCGGAAAGTGTGCCGGCCTGATACACGGGTCCGTCAGGCGCTATCCCTCTCATTATCTCTTTCGTGCCTCCATAAGCGCCTACCGGCAGACCTCCGCCTATTACCTTGCCAAGACAGGTCATATCCGGCTTTATTCTGAAGGCCTTCTGCGCCCCGCCGTAAGATACCCTGAAACCGGTCATGACCTCATCAAATATCAGGACGATCCCGTGTTGTTTTGTTATTTTTCTTAAGCCTTCAAGGTAGCCCGGCCTGGGAAGGATGCAACCACTGTTGCCGACTACCGGCTCAATAATAACACAGGCGATATTCTTTCCTGCCTTTTCACATATTTTCTTAAATGCATTAAGGTCATTGTAAGGAAGCGTAATAGTATTTCTCGCGTAATCCTTAGGCACTCCCGGGCTTGTGGGCACACCGAAGGTAGCCAGTCCGGAACCCGCCTTTACAAGCAGGCCGTCTGCATGGCCGTGATAACAGCCTTCAAACTTTACAACCTTATCCCTGCCGGTGAAGCCCCTTGCGGCCCTTATAGCGCTCATGGTGGCTTCAGTGCCGGAGTTGACCATTCTCATAATCTCCATGGAGGGATATGCCTTGCGGACCATTTCGGCAAGCTCTACCTCAAGCGGCGTAGGCGCCCCGAAGCTGGTCCCATTTTCAGTTGCTTTCTTCAGTGCATTAACAACCCTCGGGTGTGAGTGACCCAGTATCATTGGTCCCCATGATAAAACGTAATCTATATATTCATTGCCGTCAACATCATATATCTTTGATCCGCTGGCAGACTTTATGAATAACGGGCTTCCGCCGACCGCCTTGAATGCCCTTACAGGACTGTTTACACCGCCGGGCATAAGCCTCTTTGCCTTCGTAAACATTGCTTTTGATTTCTTCAGATTTAATCCGGACATATCTGTCTCCTTAATTATTTATTAATTGATTATTTGTAACTACTCAGGCAGGTTTGTCACTTTGCACCAGAATAGTTACAATTATTTAACAACAATTATCAGGCGGTTGTCAAAAGAGTTGAATGGAGATGAGATCTTTGAATCAATTTAAATGAAATACAATTGACTGATACAAACCTGTTGCTTTCACCTTCAAATTGTGAATTTAAAAGGTATATAGATTTATTGATTACCAAAAGAAAGTAAGCATTAGAATCAGATATTTCAACACATCTCTTATCTTCTTTAATAGCTCCTTAGGTACAGCTGCCTGTTGAGATGAGGGGATCACTTGTTATAGTAATCATATGTCCTTGTTTCTATCCCGACATTCTCAATAATATTTAGAAGTCCTCTGTAATCATCACGCGTACTTTCAATATATCCCTTATGACCAAGCTCTCTCAGAACCTTTATGCCCTCAGGGTCTTTATCCATGGAAAGCAGAGCCTGAAGAATCTGCTCCTTAATTGTACTATCTATATATATATTTAAACTGAGTCCGCTTGAAGTCACTTCCGAGGATTCAGCGATAATGAGAAGTTCCTTCTCTATCCTCGGGTCCTCCTTTGCAAGGGAGTCATACACCGTGTTTTTCACGACCCCGATATCAGCCTTCCCATCAAGCACTTCCATAATAGCTACGTCATGGCTCCCGGCAAAATAGTATTCGCTAAAGAACTTATCAGTATCAGTAACACCGTTCTCCCTAAGATATGCTATTGGGAATACATATCCGGTGAATGTGGCCTTGTCAACATATACTATCACCCTGCCTTTAAGGTCTTTGAACTCCATTATCCCGCTATCCTTCCTGACGAATAGATACCCGCGACTGGTGTTCGTCCCATTCATATTTAACTGACTCACAAGAAGTTCTATTTCAAGCTTATCGAGTGCCAATACGGCGGCGAAGGAACCGAAGAACGCACCGTCCAGTTTCCTTCCTTGATATAAGTCAATACTATCTCCGTACTGGGTGAACATGGTAAAATTAACCTTTATTCCTGTCCTGCTGGTTAAGTATGATCCAAGGAGTTCATATTTCTTTGACTGCTTGAAGATGTTTATCTCGGGTATCAGGCCTATCGTTATCTCTCTCTGCGGTGGTTGGGCATATGTTAAAAGAGAGAAGGTCAGCAGCACCAGGGTAAAGATAAATACATTTAAAGGCACTTTTAAGTTCATATGGTAAATTATACATAAAAAAGGAGCATGAAACCATTTTTCGGTAACAGGCACCTCGACATTTAGGTTCGTTGATTAACGATAGAAACGTTGCATTTTGAGGCAGGATTCAAAAACAAGAGCAAGAAAGTGTGAAATGCAACTTTTACTGATTTTATCTAATTAATCTTCCCTATAAATAAAGGCAATATTTTGTGCAACGGTTCTCCCCAGTCCAACTTTAGGTTCCTTTAACTTTGGCATCCATCTTCGTGACCAGCAGATCGCCGTCAATAATCTCCATCACTACCGTTTCATGGGTAGAGGTCTTCATCCTGTTTCCAAACAATTCCATGACTTCGATAACATCAGTTTCAACAACAGCGCTCTGAATATCATCGCTTATTCTGACAACTTCGTTTCTCACGTCTATACTCGTAATTAGAAACCAAGGACAATGCCGTTGCAGTCTCTGCCATATATTTGTCACGGGTCCATCGCTCTGTCCTGGGGCCGGCTGGCGTATCCTTTGAGATATTTATCTCAACGGACGGTGACATGTATTTTATCATCTCGTCTATATCTTTATTAAGTAACGCTTCTTCTACATTATCCATAATCTCCAGTATATCCTGCTCGGTTATATGGCTATACGTACGTGATGTATCGGTACAACCCGAAATATTTAAAAACAACACAAAAATAAAAATTGTTGATATTAAATATTTTATTATATGTCTTTCCATTGTTCTCCCTTTAAAAAGGAACCGAATAATTATTACGCTAATCCTGTAGGCACATTAAATCCATTCATCATACAACAACATCACTCCCCGGCCATCTCCCGTATACTCCGTATCCTCTTCAGCACAGGAGGATGAGAATAGTGAAACAGGGCGTAAAGCGGATGGGGATGGAGGTTTGAAAGGTTGTCCTTTGAGAGTTTCACCAGCGCGCTTATCATGCTGTCAGCATCTCCGGTCAGCTCATATGAATATCTGTCAGCCTCCTTCTCATGCCTTCTGGAGAAATAGTGAAAGACGGGGCCAAACGGGAAGGATACAACAGAGCCGATAAAACCAAGGACAACAAGTTTTGCATAGAATGAGCTTTCACTGATATTAAAGAGGTCGATCAGGAAATTACCCTGAATCAGCTTGTACGAGATATAAATCGTAATCAAGGCAATGACCTCTGTTGCCGCTATATGCTTTAAAATATGTTTCTTCTTCCAGTGACCCGCTTCATGGGCAAGCACAGAGATGACCTCTGCTCTGTCCATCTTCTCAATGAGGGTGTCATAAAGCACAATCCTCTTCACCTTTCCAATGCCTGTGAAATAAGCGTTTGTATGCTTTGTCCGTTTTGATGCGTCCATTCTAAAGACCCTGCTAACTTTGATCCCTGCCTTCTCCATAAGGGCCCGTATACCGCTCTCGAGTTCTTCATCCTCAATCGGGGTAAACTTGTGAAATAACGGTTCTATCACATAGGGTGAAATGTACATCATGAATATCCCGAAGAAAAGAAAGAAAGACCATACCCATAACCACCACAGGTCCGGACTCTTATGAATCAGAAGAAGACCTATAGAGATAAGCAGGCCCATAAGGATGGTGGAGATTAAAAGGGATTTAACCATATCAGTGACCCATAGTCTCCATGTCATGGTGTTGAACCCGTATCTGTTCTCAATTTTAAATGTGCTGTATAAACTGAACGGCATTGATATGGCCGTCTCGGCATAAGATATCAGCAGGAAAAAGATGAGGCCGGACAGGATGAACGAATAATTAAGCGAGATGACCCATGAATTGTATATGTTCAGGAGCACGAATATGAAGAGCAGGGAAACGATATTATTGAAAACCGAGGAGATAAAACCAAACCTTGTCTGCTCAACATTATAATCCCGGGTTTTGCTTAACAGCGCCTGATCAATCTCCCCTTCAAATTCCGGTGGAATGACAGAACCATATCTCTTTAAATGAGATAGATTCAGGAAATCGAGCCAGTAGCCGAAGCCGGTTATTATAAGATACGCGATTACTACTGTTACAAGATAAATGTGCATAAGAAAATCCGATTAAAACAGATCAATTCCTTTTGTAACTACTCAGGTCTCCCCCTTTTTCTCCTCGGCGAATCCGCCTGAGGCGGAGAAAAAGGGGGATTATAAAATAATACATTCATTGAAAAAATCTCCCCTGTCCCCCTGTTTTCTTTGTGAAAACAAAGAAGGGGGACCCTAACCCCTCTTTGCTAAAGAGGGGAATAAAGAAAATATACCTGTGTAGTTACTTCCTTTTCAACATTTCCCTGTAAGAAACGGTAAAACCGGCAATTAAAAGAAGCTCCCCGATAACAAGAAGCTCATACCTGTAGGGCTCCGGAATCTGCTGCTGCAGGGTAGCCCCTGTATCATACATAAAAGAGTAGAGGATAACCATCGAGCCTGTTAACGCAAGGATAATCGAGAATAAAGTAAATCTCATATTCCTGCCCTTTTTATACTGAGCGGCTATTATAATTCCGGATAAGATCAGCAGGAGAGAGACAGAGACAGGGGCTATGACCGGACCTATCCATGGCACCGGGATAAGGAAGAGGATATCCCAGTCAAAGAGTGTAGCGGGCCAGTCAAGGAGGACCTTAAGCCAGATATAGTAAAAGATATCCCATATACCGAACGAGATGATAAAGCAGGAGAACCTTTCAGAAGGGCTCTTGCCGGCAAGAACTGAAAAGGATAAAAGCATGAAGATGGTGGCCATCTCACGATAAACCTCAATAATAATCTCCTGATCAGCGATAAATTTCAGGGGGAATTCAAAACCTCCCGGATAGTAGATCATCCGCAGATAGACGACAACCGCGGCCTCTGCTAATCCCATGGCAGCACCGAAAATGAATATCCAGCAGATCCAACTGACAAGACAGTTCTTTTTCATAGAGAATCATTAGTGTCCGGTAAATCCTATGCACATATTAATGGTTAATCCTGTTATTAGTAAAGGGTTATTAAGCATAAAAACGTCATTCCGGCTTGTCCGGAATCAATCTTTTGTACATATATTAAGAAAGATTCCGGACAAGCCGGAATGACAACAATTTAATATCAATCATTTTTTAACCGGACACTAATGATAGAGAATGAAAATCTACAGATCAAGCCCGATAAGAGACAAAGGGTTTACGCTGACACCCTGCAGTTTGACACTCATATGAAGGTGCGGCCCGGTTGCCCTTCCCGACATTCCGACAAAACCTATTATCTCTCCCTTTTCAACCACAGCCTCTTCAGGCACCTTAAATTCAGACATATGCATATATACCGACAAAAGTCCCATACCGTGGTCTAATATCAGGGTATCCCCACCGTAAAAAAGATTCTTCCGCAAAACAACCCTTCCGAAATTTATCGCCCTGACCGGTGTCCCGGTCTTGCCTTTTAGATCAATGCCTCTGTGAACGCTGTTCTTCTTCTCGTTAAATATACGTATTACACCGAACTTCTCCGATACCGGCGTATCCGTCGGCATGATGAACCCCCCGTTCCAGGCCTTTTTCGAACTCATCTCCCATAATTTATTCTGCAGGAGATACTCCTCTTCAACCCGTTTCTCGTCTTTAGCGCTCAATGTAACCTTATCTTCAGAAACGGTAAGCTTCATGGATGGGAACTCGTATGATTTAACCTTTACGTTAAGATTCTGCCTCTCCTCCCCGTCTTTAATAGAAACAGTATAATCGCCCGGCTGGGTACTTACTTCAACAGGGATTAACGCGATCAGATACTCTTTCCCTGTTCTGTAAAATTTAATCTTTTTGCCGAGAAATTCAGCCTCAGGATATGAGGTTGTATCATAATCTGCCTTTAAAAAGATAATATCCCCGGGATTTACTTCATCAGGCTTTAACTCAATATCCAGAGCATAGGTATTTAGTGTTGCCAGAAGGGTAAAGATTATGGATAGAAACAGTTTATAAATGAATTTTACTATCAAGGTATTGTATTATAACAGAATTATAAGTGCTTTTATAATTGCGAATCATCTT
>CAXMSH010000034.1:0-8859 GCA_964195875.1 Thermodesulfovibrionia bacterium | reverse complement strand
CCGCAGGAGTATTATGACAGACAACGAAAGAATACTGGTAGTAGATGACGACCCTATTGTTATAAGAAGCTGTAAAAAGATATTAATATCAGAAGGGTACGATATAGACAGCGCTGCCAACGGACAGGATGCGATAAATATTCTTCAAACTAAAGACTACAGCCTGGTCATCACAGACCTTATGATGCCGGAAGTTGACGGATTAGCTCTCATAAACTGGATCAGAAATTCAAAAAATCAGGCCGGCATTATTGTAATCACAGGTTACCCCTCCCAGGAGACCATAAAAGACGCCCTGAACCTGGGGATCCTTGATTACCTGCCAAAACCTTTTACTCCTCAAGTCTTACTGGATGTCACCTCCAAGGCCATGAAGATGATAAAGGCAAAGCCCGTTTCTGAACAGGCACCTGAAGAAGATATTGCATCTAAAACCGCGGATATTCAGAAGATAATAGCCGAGAACCGCTCCAAACCCGGCAGTCTTATACCGGTTTTACAGCAGGCCCAGGAAATAATAGGGTACCTGCCCCCTTCTATCCAGAAACATATCGCCAGAGGGCTGAATATTCCTGTAAGTGAGGTTCACGGTGTAGTTTCATTTTATTCATTCTTTACCATGAAACCGAAAGGCAAACACAGCGTTAAGGTATGCCTCGGGACAGCATGTTACGTAAAAAGGGCTGAGGAGATACTCGAGAAACTCAGGGAAACACTGAATATAGACGTCGGCGAGGTCACCCGGGACAAGAAATTCTCTCTTGAAAGCGTCAGGTGTCTCGGGGCATGCGGCCTTGCGCCTGTTGTTGTAATTGATCAAAACACTCATGCGTCGGTTGATCCTGTAAAAACTTCAGCATTACTTGAATTGTATGATTGATAATACACTAAACATATTGTTCGTTTATAATATTGCTATTTTATATTAAAGGAGCCTGGTAATGGCAAAACTGAGGATTGAGGATTTACAGAAGATTAAAGAAGAACACAAGGCAACTTCCACATTAAGGGAAGGCGGCTACAGGGTAAAGGTTACCATCCATATGGGGACATGCGGAATTGCGGCAGGCGCCAGAGACGTAATGAGCGCCCTGCTGGATGAAATTGAGAAGAGCAATTCTTCGGATATTATCGCTATGACCTCCGGATGCGCGGGGCTATGCAGCCGTGAACCTATGGCAACTGTTGAAATACTTAACAACCCTCCTGTCAAGTACGTGGACCTGACGGATGCCAAAATAAGGAAAATCTTTAACGAGCACATTAAAGGTGGAAATATGGTTGAGGATTATGCATTTGTTATCGGAAGCGAAAGAGCATATTAACACATTGTTACTATACAGCTCATGAGGAAATTTAAATGAAAAAGATCCGGGCTAACATTATGGTATGCGCCGGTACAGGCTGCCTTGCATGCGGCACGGTGAAGGTTAATGAGAGCCTGAAAGCTGAACTGCAGAAAAGAGGCCTTGAGGACGAAATACAGGTAGTACTGACAGGCTGTAACGGTTTTTGTGCCAACGGGCCTATTATGGCTGTCTTCCCCGAAGGAATTTTTTATCAGAAGCTTAAACCTGAAGATATTCCCTATATTGTAGAAGAGCACCTCTTAAAAGGCCGGCCTGTCGAAAAATTCATGTATAAAGAGGTGGAGAAGAAGACATCTGTTCCAGCAATGAAGGACATTCCGTTCTTTAACCTGCAGGTACTCAGGGCTTTAAGAAACAAAGGGATGATCGACCCTGAAAAGATAGAAGATTATATCGCAAGAGACGGCTATCATGCGGCCGCAAAGGCCCTTCTTCACATGACCCCCGATGAAATAGTAAATGTGGTAAAGGATTCAGGGATCAGGGGCAGAGGCGGCGCCGGCTTCCCGACAGGGTTGAAGTGGGGGTTCTGCTCAAAAGTAAAATCTGATATAAAATATATCCTGTGCAATGGGGACGAAGGCGACCCGGGGGCATTTATGGACAGGAGTATTATGGAATCAGACCCAAATGTTGTTTTAGAGGGGATGATCATAGCGGCAAAAGCGATCGGGGCTTCCAAGGGCTATATATATGTCAGGGCAGAATACCCTCTCGCGGTAAAAAGGCTTCAACTGGCGATCGACCAGGCTAATGATTTAGGGCTTCTTGGAGATAATATTCTTGACAGCGGATTCAATCTGGATATAGAAATTTATCAGGGAGCAGGGGCCTTCGTCTGCGGCGAGGAGACCGCCCTTATGCGCTCGCTTGAGGGGAAACGCGGCATGCCCAGACCCAGACCGCCTTTCCCCGCTGTAAAGGGTCTCTGGGATAAACCGACCGTACTGAATAACGTCGAGACATTCGCCAATATACCACCTATTATATTGAACGGGGCCGAGTGGTTCAGGAGCCTCGGTACTGAAAAAAGCACAGGGACAAAGGTGTTTGCGCTTACAGGGGCTATAAACAACATAGGGCTCATAGAAGTTCCCATGGGCACTCCTCTTAGAACGGTTATATACGATATAGGAGGTGGTATAACAAAAGGCAGGAAGTTTAAGGCAGTACAGCTCGGCGGGCCATCCGGCGGTTGTATCCCTGAGAGTCTGCTGGACACCCCTGTAGATTATGAATCGATCAACGCGACAGGCGCGATTGTAGGTTCTGGCGGTATGGTTGTTATGGACGATTCAAACTGCATGGTTGGAATGGCAAAATTCTTCCTCTCCTTTACACAGTCCGAATCATGCGGCAAGTGCCCGCCATGCAGGCTCGGGACAAAGGTCATGCTTGATCTCCTTACCGATATTAGTGAGGGACGCGGGAAAGAGAGTGATATCGAACTGCTGCAGGACCTGTCAGCTGATATCATTAACACCTCCCTGTGCGGTCTTGGGCAGACCGCGCCTAACCCCGTCCTCACTACAATTAAATACTTCAGAGATGAATATGAATCACATATTAAAGAGAAATGGTGCAAGGCGGGAGTTTGCAGAGAACTCTCAACATTTTATATAGATGAAACCCTGTGTAAGGGGTGTGGGTTGTGTCTTAAGGCCTGCCCAAAAGATGCTATCACAGGAGAAAAGAGAAAACCGCATACTATAAACAATGAACTATGTATTAAGTGCCGTTCATGTTTTGTTGCGTGTCCCGCGAAGTTCGGCGCGGTAATGATAGGACCCGGGAATATGCCGGCAATGAAAAGTTAAGGATAACTTTTCATTGTTGGTTTTTGGTCATGGGTTATTGGTTATTAGTTTTAATTATGTGATATCAAATGTAAAATGTCATTCCGGCTCTGGTCGCCTTCGGCGCCGCCATAGGCGGGTAAACTTGTCCGGAATCAAAGAGGAGTATGATTCCCGACAAGCGGGAATGACAGAATAAAGGGAAGAATAGAAAGAATCGCTCAATTTGGGTGACATATATTAAAATGGTGATATCATGATTAATTTAACGATAAACGGAAAAAAGATATCTGTAGAGGAAGGCACTACCATACTTGAGGCCGCCCTTCAGAACGGGATCAATATTCCTCATCTCTGCTATGACAGGCGTCTCAGGCCTTATGGAGCGTGCCGCCTGTGTGTTGTTGAGGCCGAAGGACAGGGGAAACTCCTGGCCTCATGTTCAACCCCTGTAACAGAGGGTATGGTCATCAGTACAGAAACGCCTAAACTCAGGAAGGCAAGGCAGACAGTCCTTGAACTTCTTCTCATACACCACCCTCTCGATTGTCCCATCTGCGATAAGGCGGGTGAATGCGAACTCCAGGACCTTGCTTTTAAATACGGCTCCACAAAGAACCGTTTCAAGGGAGAACGAAAGCATGAGCTTGTCGACACAGGAAGCCCTATTGTTGAAAGAAACACTAACAGATGTATACTGTGCGGCAAATGTGTAAGGGTCTGCAATGAACTTCAGGGAGTTGGCGCGATAAATATACTGGGTAGGGGCTTTAGCTCAAAAATCAGCCCCGCGTTTGAGGAGACCCTTGACTGCGAATTCTGCGGCCAGTGTATAGACGCGTGCCCGGTTGGAGCCCTCGGCAGTAAACCATATAAATTCAGTTCAAGAGTATGGTTTCTTGAAGAGCATGACAACATATGTCCTTACTGCAGTGTTGGGTGCACCGCCACATTTGATGTCAGGGACGGAAAGATTATCAGGGCGCGTGGAGTTGAGGGCAAGGGGATAAACCAGGGAAGCCTCTGTGTTAAGGGGAGATTTGGTTTCGACTATATTTACTCAAAAAAACGTTTAAAGACCCCTCTTATAAAAGAAGCTGGGACTTTCAGGAGCGTGTCATGGGAAGAGGCCCTGAATTTTGTATCTTCGAAGATACAGGCGGTTAAAAATGCTCACGGCTCCGAGTCAATAGGCGCGATCGGCTCATCGAGGTGCACGGTTGAAGACAACTATATGCTTAAGAAATTTATGACCGATGTGATCGGCAATAATAATATAGATTCCCTGGCGCGGGTAGGTTTCGCAAAAATACAGCTCGCCGTTGAAATGGCTTTCGGACTTACATCTCTTCCGACACAGTTCAATTCACCTGTCGGCAGAGAAGCCATACTTGTTATCGAGTCTGACATTACTTCAACCCACCCGGTATGGGGATTAAACTTCCTCAAGGCAAAACTTAAGGGCTCAACCCTTATTACGGCAGACACACGTGAAACCAAGCTCACCCGCAACAGCAGCCGGTGGCTGAGGATCAAACCGGCATCCGGTACAGCTCTTCTTAACGGGATTATGAAGATCGCCATTGATGAGGGCTTATATGATAAAGAGAGGGCCTCAACGGTTCCGGGCTTCTCTTCCCTTTCAGAAAGCCTGAACGACTACACCGCTAAAAACGTCTCTGAAATAACGGGCATTACTGAAGATGAAATAATCAGCGCCGCAAGGACCTTCTTAAAAGCAAAGACACGGCTAATTGCCCTTACTATCGGGGCTTCAGAAGACACAAAGGGGTTAAACACCGCTCTTGCCGCGGCCAATCTCATAATACTGACAGGAGAAGAGCCCTCCAGTCTTCAGATGCCCGGGGGATATTGCAACACCTTTGGCATGTGGCAGTCAGGCTTAACTGAGAATAAGGGCAAAGATGTAACTTCAATGCTTTATACCCCCGGCGATATAAGGGCGCTCTACATAATGGGAGAAAACCCCGTTCTTACGTTCCCGGATGCGTCGAGAGTTGAAAAGATACTCAAGGGGCTTGACTTTCTTATTGTTCAGGATATCATGCTTACAGAAACTGCGGAGCTTGCAAATGTTGTGCTTCCTGCTTCAAGCTGGTCAGAGAAAGACGGGACATTTATTAACGCTGAGGGGATTAAACAGAGCATACACAGTATCAGTAGGGCATCTGGAGAACCGGTCCCCGACTGGCAGATTACAAGAAACCTTGCAAGGGTGATGGGGTTTGATATAGGGGCCAGGAATATTATATCTCTGCAGGACGAGATAAGCAGTTTAGAGGTCAAAAAAAACCCTGTTAAATTAAATTTCAATCCCGTGAGACTTTCCCCAGATGAAGAGACTGACGAAGAATATCCCGTTGTACTGATAACCGGCAACCTCATGCAGCATTCCGGAGCGCTGTCAGTAATGTCCCGGAGTCTCAGCCATGTGCTGGGAGACGCCTTCTTACAGATAAACTCAGCGGACGCGGAGAGGTATAACGTCAAAGACGAAAGTTTTGTTCAGGTTTCTTCCCGAAGGGGCTCCGTGTTTGTAAAGGCAAGGGTCTCCGAGGAGGTTCCTGAAGGGAGCGTATTTTTACCCATCCATTTCCCTCACGCAAAGATCAATACCCTTACGCGCATCTCCTCAGACGGAGATCCCCCGATTAACGCCGTTAAGATCGGGACAACTAAGAAAAAAATTCAAGAGTGAGAAAGACAGGCAGGGATTCACCCCCACCCCATTACTTTGAAAAGCGAAGCAATGGTTGCGAATCCTGGAATCCTCGAATTCTTTTTTGTAACAAAACGATATTATCAACTTCAACAATAAAAAGAGAGTCAATTTAATACTATTTAAGAACCGCGCTTTTGAATCATAATGATATCATCCGCTCTTTGACATTAGCGCATAAAAAATGTATCTTATCATATGGCTTCAGGAAGCTTCAAAAAGTGGATAATAGTCGCTGTCATTATTATTTTGGGCGGCTTCCTCATAATAAGTTTTACCCGCACTTCCAATAAAGGCAGAGAAACATCTTCTGACAGAGGGAACAATGAGCCCTCCATAACAGGGCCCCTGTTAGATCCGGAGTCTGAAGAAAGAATGGTCGCTGCAAGGATAAAAGAATTTTCTGATAATCCTGTTGCCCTTTCGAGTATCGGAGACGAGTATTTTGAAACCAAGAGATATGGGATGGCTATTAAGGTCTATGAAAAAGTCCTGGAACTCAACCCTGAAGATGTCGATACATATAACGATCTTGGGCTTGCACTTCATTATTCAGGGAGATCTGATGAGGCGATAAAGAAACTGAAAAAAGGCGCAGAGATAGCTCCGTCTTTCCAGAGAGTATGGTTGAGTCTCGGTTTTGTTCTCATTTTAACAGGACAGACGGAAGAGGCAAGGGACGTTCTGGAGAAGACCCTGGAGATAGATCCTGAATCAGGAGTGGCCCAGGAGGCTAGAAATTTCATCAGCAATTTGAACAAGTTAAAGGAGCAACGCCCTATCCCCGTCTACTAACTGTTAGCGCGTCAAACTTCTCTATCCAGTATGAGTAACTCTTGACGTAGTTGAACCCACAGACCGTCCTTATATCCCTCTCCTTCAGGATTTTTCTGATTTTCATGCCCCCTTTCCGGGTTTCATGTTTCGGGCCAAATGGGTTAAAGATCATCTCGTCCCTGTATATGTGGACATAGTCGCAAATAAAGAGTATATCTTCAAAGATATAGAACGTAAAACCGGGCGTATGACCGTCAACATGAAACGCCTCTATTCCGTCATCAGCAAATCCCTCTTCAAAAAGACCGTCAAAAGTAAACGCTCTCGACAACCGATGTTCTGAATCGAGCTTATGAATAAGCACCCGGGAAGAAAAGAGCAGACGGTACTGGTTGGAAGCTCCTAGAAAGTGATGATGGGTAAACTGTATCACGTCTACGGGGGGCAGATCTTTGTCAAAACATGAAGGACAATCGATCCAGAATGACTTCCTGCCGGTTTCAATACGATAGGCAGAGTGCTCAAGACCCAGTTTTGGAACAGAGTTTAGACGAAGGACCTTTTCGTTTACCGCCTTCTTCTCAACACGGAACTTTCCTGAGCATTCCTCTGAAGTCAGAAACGCTTTCTTTGGTGCCCCGCAAAAAGGGCAATGTTCGGGATGGTAACCGACCATGTTGAAGCCGCATATGGTGCATACATACTGTTTTTGCATTAAATTAACCGCCTTTGGCGGAACTTTTTAGACAGGATTTGCAAGATTTTTTATTATCCTGATTATCCTGTACATCCTGTCAATAAATGTAAATTCCTATAATAAATTTAATATCAAATCCTTTTCAGGCTCAAATAATTCTCAATTATAGCCTATCATATGCATATTTTCTTAAATGAGAGGGTATAGAATTGATGAACACCGTAAGTATCAGGGAATAATAGTCTTTTGGCAGAAGCTTATCTCTTTTTCCTTTTATCAATGTACATTAATTCATCGGCATTTGTAAGCAGTTCCTCAATGGAACATGGCTGTGAAGGGTCGTATAAAGCAAACCCGAAACTCAACGATATATCTTCAAGGGGCTCGTCTGCTAACGAGTTATGTACGTTCAGATTTTCTTTCAAACGTTTGGTGAGAGTTTGAATGCCGTAGTAAGGTGTAACCATTCCTAAAACAATAAACTCGTCGCCACCCATACGTGCGATTACATCAGACTCCCTGAAAGTCTCCTTGAGAATGTTTGCGGTATTGGTCAGGGCCCGGTCCCCTGCCTTGTGTCCCAGATGATCATTAATAAGCTTCAGGTAATCAAGGTCAGAAGACATCAGAAACATCTTTTTATTATCACGGTTAGCCTGCTTTAATTGCTGATCACTTAAGGTGAGAAAACCTCGTCTGTTGTATAAACCGGTGAGTTCATCGGTTATTGTCATGGAATAAAGTCTCTCCTCTGCATACTTGAATGCAGTAATCTCTTTTGAGATAACATTTACAGCCTTTATTTCATTATCTGTATTCCTGACAGGACTGAATGTCTGAAGAAAATGCTTATCATCCCTGATGCTTTTAAATTCATATTGGAAAGAATTGCCTGTATTAAAAACCTTACCTATTTTTTTAATAAAGAGCCTTGTCTCTTCAGGTGAATGAAATTCACTGAATGCTTTGTTCATATATTGGCCTTCTGGCAAACCTAACCTTGATATATGGTTATTGTTTATAAATAAATACCTGTAATCCCTGTCAACCATATATATGGAATCATCTGTAGAATTAACTATGGAACGAAACTTCTCTTCTGACTGTTTCAGTTCGTATTCGGCGTTCTTGAGATCTGTTATGTCCTGACCCGTACCACTCAAGATCTTATCACCGGCATCATTATTAATGAGTTCTGCCTGTGCGTACAATACCCTCGTCCTGCCGTCCGGCAGGCAGAACCGATAGTCGATGTTGAAATGCTTTCCGGTTTGCACTGTCTCGTCGATCGCCTTTTTCAGGGCCAACCGGTCATCGGGATTGATCATGTCGAAGAAGATATTGAAGTCGGCCTGATCCTTCCGGGGATCAAGGCCGAGAATACGGAACAACTCATCTGACCATACCACCTCGCCGGTCGTCAGGTTGTGCTCCCAGCTTCCGATATGCGCGATGCGCTGTGATTCGGCAAGTTGCTTC
>CAXMSH010000033.1:0-8865 GCA_964195875.1 Thermodesulfovibrionia bacterium | reverse complement strand
TCTATGCAGGGAGTTCCTGATCATCATCAGCTGATGCCGCCAGTGCGCGGACTGCTTCAGCCTTATGCGGGTTTATAATCCATATTACACCGAAAGCTTTTTCCTGATATGCCCGTGCAAGCCCCAGCCTGTTCAACTCCAGCAGTGCAAGGAAGGTTACGATAAGAGTTACTTTTGTATACCCCTCTGTAAAGAGTTCAAGGAACCTTACCCCGTCTTCCCTCTCAAGACGCTCCATAATATAGTTTATCCTGTCAGAAACAGTTAACGTCTCTCTGGATATCTCAATAACCTGCTCAGGGGTTCTGGTTAGAAGTGTTCTGAAAGCGGTTATAAGGTCAAATACGCTAACCTCAAAAAGCCCTGTCTCAGGCTCAAGATCAAGGTCATCTGCCTCCATTAGACTCCTGTGGAAAATATTCTTCCAGACATCCTCACGATTCCTGAGCTTGCCGGTTACATCCTGGAACTTCTTATATTCAAGAAGCCTCTCCACAAGCTCAGCCCTTGGATCATCAACAACGTCGTCCGCCTCTTCTGCATCCAGAGGCAGAAGCGTCCTTGATTTTATATGAATAAGGGTGGCCGCCATTACAAGAAAATCTCCGGCAATTTCGAGGTTCATCTCTTCCATAAGTTCAAGGTACTCTAAATACTGCCGGGTTATGTGTACTATTGGAATATCGTATATATCTATCTTGTCAGTTTTTATCAGATGGAGCAGCAGATCAAGCGGGCCCTCAAAGACTTGCAGTTTAAAACGAATTGCTTCACTGGCCTCGGGGTGAGAGGCCGGGCCTTCGGAAGATAGGGGTTCATCCTTGGATAATTTAATATCAATTAAGTCCTGCATCGGGTCATATTATAGCACGCTGTATCAGTAAATAGAACATCATCCCGGACAGCAGATAATAAGATCCAAATTGGGCAATTCCTGACAAATGAACTCCCCCGCAGCAAGACCGGAGAGCATCCTAAATATCCCCTCCCTATCCCTCCCCCATCAAGGGGGAGGAAAACTATTGGAAACCATGTAACACTATAAGTTGGCCCCCACTGCTTCGCTTGCTTGTACCAATTTTTAGATTTGTGCCTGTACCCGTGACTTGTTTTGTTTTGGCAAAACTACGGGTAACAAATCTAAGAATGGGTACAATGAAAGCGGTGGGGGCCAAAGGTAGGCGCTTCTAAGCGAGACTACAGGGAATTATCAAGTTAAATGAAGTTGAAGGTTATGTGAAGCGTTTTATAGATAAATCGATGAAATTTGGAAAAGTTCCAATCATAAAATCCCCCTTAATCTCCCTTTTCCAAAGGGGGAAATATACAATGAGAACTTTTCAAAATAATGGCTGAAATCAATTAGCCTGATAAAAATTCTTTGGACATAGTATCTTCAAAAAAAGCTATTACTCGAAACTCTCATTTTAATAATAATTGTCTTGCTTCAGTCGAGGAATTTAATATATAATAATTACCTTCCGGCAAAATTTATCAACAACTTATAAACATTTGTTAATAACTGTAATTGCCCCTGGATTACGGGATTTTTGTCTTTACTGAAAGAAATGAATATAGAAGAAGCATGGGGAAAAACCGTTGAATCGATAGAATCAAAAGTCGGCAACCAGACCTTTGAATTGTGGTTCAGTCCGGTTAAGTTCTTAAGACAGCAGAACCAGCAGATCGTTCTTGAGGTCCCGAACAGGTTCTTCAAGGAATGGATTGAAGACCACTACCCCAGGTTGATATCGGAGACCCTCGAACAATTCCTCAAGAAAGAGGTCTCTGTAAAGTTCAACGTCTTTGAGAAAGAAGAAGATCCAACCATAAAACGGATCGAAACGAGACGGGAAAACAGGAGGGTAAAACTCGCCAGCCGGGGTATCTTCCTTAACCCAAAGTTCCTCTTCAATACTTTTGTGGTTGGACCCAGCAATCAGTTCGCACATGCGGCATCAATGGCGGTTGCGGCCTCTCCGGGAAAGGCGTATAACCCTCTTTTCATTTACGGGGGAGTCGGTCTGGGCAAGACACATCTGATGAATTCCATAGGTAACCAGGTAATTGATAAACTGCCGGATGCCAAACTGCTTTATGCCCCGGCTGAACAGTTTACCAATGAATTTGTTTACTCCATGAGAAACGATAAGATGGACCATTTTAAGGATAAATACAGGAACCTCGATATACTTATATTAGACGATATCCAGTTTTTTGCCGGTAAGAGCGGCACCCAGGAAGAGCTGTTTCATACATTCAACGCCCTTTATGATAAACACAAACAGATTGTCTTCTCAAGCGACAGGCCGCTGAGAGAAATATCCCCGATTACAGAGAGATTAAGGTCGAGATTCGGCATGGGGCTTATAGCAGAAATACAGATTCCTAACATAGAAACAAAGATGGCAATTCTGGGCAAGAAGGCCGAAGTTGAGGGTATAAATCTTCCTGAAGATGTCATCTTCTACCTCGCAAGCACAATAAAATCGAATATAAGGGACCTCGAAGCGAGCATGATAAGACTCGGCGCGCACTCTTCACTTTCCGGGAAAGAGATAACAATTGATATGACAAAAAACGTCTTAAAAGATCTTATCTATGAAGAACAGAAAGAGCTGACCGTTGACTATATCCAGAAGGTCGTCTGCGATTACTATGGGCTTCGACTTCAGGATATAAAGGCAAAAAAGAGGACCCGGGACATAGCCTTTCCAAGACAGGTTGCCATGTATCTGAGTAAAATGCTTACTGATTCCTCGCTAAACGACATCGGGAAGAATTTCGGCGGCAAAGACCACTCTACAGTCATACACGCGTGCAAATCCATTAAAAATCGCCGGGAGACAGACGATGACTTCAATAAAAAGATCGATTACCTGACTAAGAAAATTAAAAGTTAGGAGAGAGTATTTGAGGAGGAAATAATGAAGCTTAAGATTAAAAAGGAAGTAATACAGTCGGCACTGCAAAGCATCCAGGGGATTGTTGACAAGAAGACCACGATGCCGATTCTAAGCCACTTTCTGCTGAAGGTAGACAAGACAGCCTCAATACTGGCAACCGACCTTGATATTGCGCTCAAAGAACCTGTTGACGCGGAGATCAGTGAAAAAGGCAGCCTCTGTATCCCAGCAAGAAAACTTTTTGAAATAGCAAGGGAGGTTGAAGGTGATATTCTGCTCGAGTCACAGGAGAATAACTGGCTCAAGGTGACATCAGGGAAAAGCACCTTCAAGTTAATGGGTCTCTCCGAGGAGGAATATCCAGCCCTGCCTGAGATTAATAAAACAGAAGAACTCACCATGGAAGCAGCCATGCTAAGGTCCATGATAGAGAAGACCATATATGCAACGGGTGATAGCGATACAAGATATACACTTAACGGTCTGCTGATGCACTTCATTCCCAAAAAGAATAAGGTAGTGCTAAAGATTGTCGGCACCGATGGACACAGACTCTCAATCGTAACAAAAGATATCAAGGGTGAACTGCCCGAAGAGAAGAAACTGATTTTACCCAAAAAGGCGGCAATGGAGCTCAAGCGGCTCCTTGAAGGAAGTTCCGACAGCATAAGCATGTACCTCGACAAAAACCACATATACTTTATTGTCGGAAACATAGAACTGACATCCCGGCTGATTGAAGGCACCTACCCTAACTATGAACAGGTAATTCCCCAGGACAACGATAAGAAGGCCACACTTGAGAGGATCATCTTCCTCAAAGCGCTAAAAAGGATCTCTATTATGAGCAGGGAACGTACCAATGCTGTAAGATTTGATCTTGAGGCCGGGAAGGTGACCCTGAGTTCAATAAACCCGGATGTCGGGGAAGCAAGAGAAGAGATCGCCTGCCAGTACAAGGGAGAAGAGATATCCATAGGATATAACGCCAGATATCTGATTGATATACTGCAGGCGACTGAGGGCGAATCGGTCAGTATAGAACTTCAGGAACCGCTAAGCCCTACCCTGCTTATCGATACAGCGGATAAAGATTACAAATGCGTTATTATGCCTATGAGGGTTTAACAGAAAGGGGATAAATGAAGAAAAATTCAGAGGTCACGGCCAAAGATTCATACGGGGCCGGAGATATAAAGGTACTGAAAGGACTTGACGCTGTCAGGAAGAGACCCGCTATGTATATTGGAAGCACCGGGTCCGAAGGCCTGCATCACCTTGTATACGAGGTGATTGATAACAGTGTTGACGAGGCGCTTGCCGGCTACTGCAACGAGGTCAGCGTTACGATAAACATGGAGGGCAGTATAACCGTTATCGATAACGGCAGGGGCATCCCCACGGGCCCTCTGCCGGGAGACCCCAAGAAAAGGACAGCCGCCGAGGTAGCGCTAACCGAACTTCACGCTGGCGGGAAATTTGAAAACAAGGCATACGCTATATCCGGAGGCTTGCACGGCGTCGGGGTTTCAGTTGTTAACGCGCTATCTGAACTGCTCGACCTTGAGATAAAAAGGGACGGTCAGGTCTGGGAGCAGTATTATAAAAGGGGGGTGCCTTCAGAACCGCTGGCCGTTGTTGGAAAAACAAAAAGCCGGGGCACCAAAATAACCTTCAAGCCTGACCCGGAGATATTTGAAGATGTGGAATTCAATTACGATACACTCTCCAACCGTTTCAGGGAACTGGCCTTCCTGAACAAGGAACTGAAGATCAATATCACGGATGTGCGTATAGGCAAAGAACAGACCTTCTATTACGAAGGGGGTATTATCTCCTTTGTTGAGCATCTCAACCGGAACAAAACGCTTCTTCACCCAAAGCCGATCTTTGTAACAAAGGAAAAGGACGGGATAACAGTGGAGGTTGCACTTCAGTACAATGACGGCTACGCCGAGACGATATTTTCATTTGCAAATAATATTAATACCAAGGAGGGCGGGACTCATCTCGTCGGCTTCAAATCGGCTCTCACCAGAACAGCCAACAGTTACGCACTTTCAAACAATATAATAAAGACACAGAAAGAGTCTCTTACCGGTGATGATATCAGAGAAGGCCTCGCCGCTGTGATAAGTGTCAAACTGCCTGAACCCCAGTTTGAAGGACAGACAAAGACAAAACTCGGAAACAGCGAGATGAAAGGGATTGTCGAATCCCTTGTTAATGACGCGCTTGGCAATTATTTTGAGCAGAACCCTCCTATCGCCAGAAAGATAATCGAAAAGTCGATTCAGGCATCAAGGGCAAGGGACGCCGCCAGAAAGGCAAGGGAACTAACAAGGAGGAAGGGGGCCCTGGAGAACACGGGCCTTCCGGGCAAGCTTGCCGACTGCGCAGAGAAGGACCCTGTAAAGAGCGAGATATTTATCGTAGAGGGAGAATCAGCAGGAGGCTCGGCAAAACAGGGCCGAGACAGGCACAACCAGGCGATCCTGCCGCTGAAGGGCAAGATCCTTAATGTTGAGAAGGCGCGATTTGACAAGATGCTGAACTCGGAAGAGATAAAGGTCCTGATAAGCGCCCTGGGGGCCGGGATAGGCTCTGAAGATTTTGACATATCAAAAATTCGTTATCATAAGATCGTTATCATGACCGACGCGGATGTTGACGGCGCGCACATCAGAACCCTTCTGCTAACCTTCTTCTTTAGGCAGATGCCGCAAATAATAGAGAAAGGTTATCTCTTTATCGCTCAGCCTCCTCTCTTCAGGCTTAAAAAAGGGAAATCCGAAAAATATATACAGAATGAGAGCATGCTTGAGAACTATTTCTTCGAACTCTCTGCCGATGAGATAGAGATCAGGACGGAAGGCAGTTCTTTGACAGGCAAAACCATCATACCATACATCAAAAATCTCTCCAAGTTCACAAAGCTTATCGAATGGTTCGTAAAAAGAAAGAAAGACCCTGACATGATCAAGGCCCTCCTGGATCTTGAAATAAGCAGGGAAACTTTAAAGGACCGTAAAGAAATTAATAATGTGCTTAAGAAGCTGAAGTCAAGGTTCGGGGACATTTCAGAAACCATAGAATTTGACGAAGAGCATCAGGCGTACAGGGCTGAACTGAAGAGGGAAGAACTGGGGCTTACCATTGACAATGAATTCCTTTCATCCCCTGACTTCAGGGAGTTCAAGAGCCTGTATGTAACGATCAGGGAGTTCGGGACCGCTCCTTATAAAGTCATACACAAAGACGAAATAATGGAGTTCAGCAGGGCCAGGGACATGTTTGAACATATATTGTCTATTGCAAAGAAAGGTATAAGCATACAGAGGTACAAGGGACTCGGCGAGATGAACCCCACGCAGTTATGGGATACCACTATGAACCCGGAGTACAGGACTCTCAGGCAGGTAACTATAAAAGATTCCGTACAGGCCGAGGAGATATTCACGATCCTTATGGGCGATAATGTCGAGCCGAGAAAGGCGTTTATACAGAAACACGCCCTTGAAGTGAGAAACCTGGATATATAAACAAAGAATTATATATAGTTGAAAGTTAATTGTTTCATACAACTCTTCACTATTAACTTCTAAATTCTAACTATTAGATTGGAGACTGATGGCTGACATTCTATTAAATATTGAAGAAGAGATGAGGGTATCCTACCTCGATTACGCCATGAGCGTAATCGTAGGCAGGGCGTTACCCGACGTGAAGGACGGGCTGAAGCCGGTCCAGCGCCGTATTTTATACGCTATGCTCAGAGAAGGCCTTGTGGCGGGCAAAAAGCACTCGAAATGCGCGGGTGTTGTCGGAGAAGTGCTGAAGAAGTACCATCCGCACGGTGATTCCGCTGTTTATGACGCACTCGTAAGGCTGGCACAGGATTTCAACATGCGAAACGTTCTTGTAGACGGTCAGGGCAACTTCGGTTCAGTAGACGGGGATCCTGCCGCGGCATACAGATATACAGAGGCCAGGCTTACAAAGATCGCCGAGGAGATGCTGGTCGATATCGACAAGGATACGGTTAAGTTTATACCCAATTTTGACGATACCACAGTTGAGCCCTCCGTCCTTCCCTCAAAGATACCAAATCTTATCATAAACGGTTCATCAGGTATAGCTGTCGGTATGGCAACCAATATTCCCCCGCATAATCTGGGCGAAATAATTGACGGACTGGTAATGATGATAGACAACCGGGATACGACCATCAAGGACCTGATGAAGAAGATCAAGGGCCCTGACTTCCCGACAGGGGGGGCAATACACGGAAGACAGGGGATACTAGACGCTTTCACAACAGGAAGGGGACTGCTCAGGGTAAGGGCAACTGCTGACATTGAGGAATACTCAAAGGGCCAGCGCATCATAGTTACCGAACTTCCCTTTCAGGTAAACAAGGCGAGACTCATAGAGAAGATCGCCGAGCTTGTACGCGGGAAGAAGATAGAAGGCATCTCAGACCTGAGAGACGAATCCGACAGAGAGGGGATGCGTGTTGTTATTGAACTGAAACGGGGTGAAATCCCCCAGGTCGTCCTTAACCAGCTCTACAAACACACACCGATGGCCTCAACATTCGGCGTCAATATGCTTGCTATCGTCAACGGACAACCCAGGGTCCTGAATATACTTGAGATGCTCTCACTCTTTATCCAGCACAGGCGTGACGTTACCATCAGAAAGACAAAGTTCGAACTCAGGAAGGCCGAGGAGAAGGCGCATATTCTGGAAGGGCTCAAGATAGCCCTTGACAATCTTGATAAGATCATAAAGATGATACGGCAATCCACCACCCCGGCCAAAGCGCTTGAAGGGCTCATAACTAACTTCTCCCTTTCAAAGATTCAGGCACAGGCGATCCTTGATATGAAACTCCAGAGACTTACAGGACTGGAGAGAGAGAAGATCATCAATGACTATGAGGAAATTATAAAAGAGATCGAGCGGCTTAAAACCATCCTCGCGAGCCCTGCCCTTGTAAACAAAATCATTAAGGAAGAGTTCATTGAGATAAAAAAGAAATACGCTGACAAGAGGCGGACAGTCATCACGGGAGAGGCAAAGGAGATAACCCTTGAGGACCTTATCACTGTAGAGGATATGGTGATAACTATCTCGCGTCAGGGGTACATAAAGAGAAACCCTCTTGATCTCTACAGAAACCAGCTCAGGGGCGGTAAAGGCCTTATCGGGATGGAGACAAGGGATGAAGATTTTGTCGAACACCTGTTTGTCGCTTCCACCCATGACCACGTGCTCTTCTTCACGAACCTCGGAAGACTGTACTGGCTCAAGGTCTACCAGATCCCCGAGACTGGCAGGGCGGCCAAGGGTAAAGCGATCATAAACCTGCTGAACCTGTCCGAAGGGGAGAAGGTTACCGCGGTCTTCCCGGTTAAGGAGTTCAAGGAGGACAGGTATCTCTTTATGGCGACCAAAAAGGGGATTGTAAAGAAAACATCCCTTAAGGCTTACAGTAACCCGAGGAGCAATGGTATCGCCGCAATAAAGATAGACCCGGGAGATGAACTGATCGGAGTCAGACAAACAGACGGTACTAAAGACATCCTGTTGAGCACACGTGAAGGACTTTCGATTAAGTTCAATGAAAAGGGTGCCAGAGAGATAGGACGTGTTGCCCGTGGAGTAATCGGCATAAGACTTCAGAAGGATGACGAGGTTGTCTCATGTGACTCTCTTGATAAGGACACCACACTCCTTGCCGTGACCGAAAAAGGCTTTGGCAAAAGGACCCGTCAGGAAGAATACAGGAGCCAGAAGAGGGGGGGAAAAGGAGTTTTCTCCCTCAAGGTAACCCCCAAGAACGGCAAGGTTGTCGATGTGTTACAGGTAGAAAATGATGATGAGATCATAATAATCGCAAGCGGCGGAAAGCTTATAAGGATGAAGGCGTCAAAGATCCGTATTATCGGCAGGT
>CAXMSH010000032.1:0-8943 GCA_964195875.1 Thermodesulfovibrionia bacterium | reverse complement strand
TGACCCCTGTCCTCCTTCAATATATTCCGCTAAAGTAATCCTCGAGTATCATCCTGTGGTCAAAGGCTATATCTTCGGGGAGAGATTCCCAGGTAAAGATAACGGCATCTTCAGCGTCATCGCCCGCCTTCGGCAGACCGGTTGCGGCGGCAATGAATATTGTTGAGACCGTGTGGTGCCTGGGGTCCCTGCCCGGGTCCGAGTAGGTATGGAACTGCCTGCTGAGCCTTATATCGAGTCCGGTCTCCTCCTTTGCCTCCCTGCGTGCGCAGTCTTCAAGCGACTCGCCGTAATCAACGAATCCGCCAGGAATTGCCCATCCATGAGGAGGGTTTTTTCGTTTAATGAGTATTATGCCGCTGTTAATCTCAATTATTATGTCTACAGTAATAAAAGGGTTGCGTGGTGTGGAATTCATTCCTTCTCTTCAGCGGCAGGCTCAGGCCTAAGGTCCACTTCTCTTTCAGGAGAGATGGTGGAGATGGCGTGCTTGTAGATCAGTTGCTGAACGTTCTGTTTGAGGATGATAACGAAGTTATCAAACCCCTTGATTACACCCTTAAGGCGCGCCCCGTTAATAAGGAAGAGGGTGACTGGAATCTTTTCCTTCCTCAGATAATTAATATAGGAATCCTGAAGATTGGTTCTTTTGATGGTCATATGTATACCTCCCTGTAAACCGAGATTATCATTTAGGTTAAATAATTTCTCTTATAATTTCAATGCTGTTTACTATTTTCTCAAAGACCCTCTCAGTATCCATAATCCCGGTTACATCCACCCAGTTTAAATCCGGTTCCTTCCTGAACCATGTGAGCTGTCTCTTCGCGTAATTTCTTGTACGTTTTTTGAGCAGATCGACCGCCTCATCAATCGTTATCCTGCCATCCAGATATCTCTTCATCTCCTTATATCCAAGGGCCTGAAGAGGAGTTCTGTCAGGTTTCATCTCCAGTAACTTTTTTGTCTCACTGATAAGACCTTCTCCTATCATCCGGTCAACCCGTTTCTCAATAAGCCCGTACAGCTCCTTCCTCTCTCTTGTCAGGCCTACCTTTATGAAATTATATGGTAAAGTTTCTGTAGATGAATGCTGAAAATCTGAAATGGTCTTCTCCTCAATCATTACAACTTCAAGCGCTCTTATAGTTCTTCGCAGATCATTAGGTTCAATCTTTGTCGCGGCCACGGGGTCTACTTTCTGGAGATATTTATAAAGATGGCCTTTTCCCTTCCTCGCTTCTTCATCCTTCAGCTTTTCTCTGAGAACCAGATCAGCCGAAGGGCCCTTGAATAATCCACCTGTTAATGTCCTTATATAAAGTCCTGTTCCCCCGACGACAAGAGGGACCTTGCCCCTGCCGTGCAGGTCATCGATGATCCTTACGGCCTCCTTATAAAAGAGTCCAGCGCTGAATGATTCATTCGGAGATAGTATATCAATCAGGTGGTGGGGCACTTCCCTGAGCTGGTCCTGAGAGGGCTTGGCGGTTCCGATGTCCATGTGACGGTATGTCTGCATGGAGTCTGCGCTTATTATCTCTGTCTCAAGGGCTTTTGCAAGGAGGATAGAAGCGCCTGTCTTGCCTACACCTGTCGGGCCGACGAGTATAATGACTCTTTTCTCTTGAGGGTATTTCATGTGAATAGATCAAAAATCAAAAATAGTTATCCTCCCCCTTGATGGGGGAGGGATAGGGAGGGGGTGTTTGTGATATTATCCACCCTCCCCTTAGTCCCCTCCCATCAAGGGAGGGGATATTTGGGATACCCTGCGGTCTCGCTTAGAAGTGCCTACTTCTGGTGCCGCAGGGTGATTCTTTTATTATTACCCCCTATTTCCTCTTGAACATCTTGTTCAGTTCATCCAGAGAAAACAGGATCCTGGTCGGCCTGCCGTGAGGGCACTTTCCGGGTTCTTCGGTTCTGTAAAGGTCGGATATGAGTCTTGTCAGTTCTTCATCATTCAGGGGTTCACTGCCCCTTACCGACCTGTGGCACGCAAGCCGTGCCGCAATATTCTTCAGAAGGCTGTCTCTTCCAAGTTCACTCTTAATTCCGGATGTCTCTTCTTCGATAATGCCCGATGCTACATCCATGATCAGTCCCTTTATGTCTGCCCTGTGAAGTTCCCCTGGAAGAGCCCTTACTACAACGTTGTTTGCGCCGAAATCATCTATATTGAGTCCGAGTTCGTTCAGAAAGTCCCGGTGCTTTATCACTATATTGTATTCCTGTGCCGGAAGTTCCACCCTCATAGGCAGGAAGAGGGGTTCCGGCTCGATCGATGTCTCTCCAAGTAACCTTTCGTACAGCACCCTCTCATGAGCGGCATGCTGGTCAATTATTAAGAGGCCTTCATCTGTAACAGTCGCAAAGAACGACTCGCCCAGGTGAAAAAACCGGGCTACTGAAGGAGCGAGCCCGGAGGAGAATATGTCAGTCTGTGTCTCGTCAAGATGAGTTGAAGCGGATTCACTGACTGCGGGCTGATCTGGAACTTTATAATCATATGCCCGTGACATCTTATCAGCCGACGGCATTGCCGGTGATCCCGTATGGCTGACAGCCTTTACGTTCTCTGAGTCAAGAGACGCATAAACCGCTGATTCAACAAGGCGGTGTATCTCATCCGGTTTTTCAAATCGGACCTCGCGCTTTGCGGGATGTACGTTAACATCAACCCTCTCAGGGTCAATATCAAGGAAGAGGAAGTAGGCCGGGTGCCTTCCCTTCGGGATCAGTCCCTTGTACACGTTGTAAACCGCGTGGCTTACAGTCGGGTTCTTTACCGGACGCCTGTTAATGATTATAAACTGGTGGTTCCTTGCTGATCTGGTGAAACTTGTGAAGGATGAAAAACCGTAAAGCCTGATCCCGGGTCCTTTACCTTTAATCTCAAAGAACTCGTCGGCAAACTCTTTGCCGTATAGGCTGGTGAATCTGTCCTTCAGAGAACCTGATACAGGAACATTCAGCACCTCGTTCCGGTTGTGTTTAAGAGAAAATGATATGGAGGGGTACGCAAAGGCTTTCTGAATAACAGTCTCTATTATATGGTATAGTTCGGTCGGAGTTCTCTTTAGAAACTTCCGTCTCGCGGGGGTGTTGTAGAACAGGTCCTCTGTCTCCACTGTAGTGCCCGCGGCTGGAGGCGCGTCCTTAACCTCGTCTTTTCTGCCGGGTATGACCTCTATCCTTGTCCCGGTATCCGAGCCTGAGAGAGCGGTCGTTAATGTGATCTTTGATACCGAGGCTATCGCTGAAAGCGCCTCCCCTCTGAAGCCGAGGGTGGATAAATTGAAGAGGTCGTCTTCAGAGCTTATCTTGCTTGTTGCGTGCCTCTTAAAGCAGAGCAGGGCATCGGCCCTCTCCATGCCTGTACCGTTATCAGAGACCTTTATGAACTTCTTGCCGCCGTCAAGTATTTCTATCTCTATCCGGGTCGCGCCCGCGTCAATTGAGTTGTCCGTCAGTTCCCTGACAACAGAGGCCGGACGTTCAATCACTTCACCGGCGGCTATCTTGTTAATCAAGGAGTCAGGGAGTATCGATATGCTTGGCATAATTAAGTTATGAGAAGACTATACAGGATTTACAGGATAAACATGATATTTTATCAAAAGAATTCCTCGAAGCCTCGCTTAGAAGCGCCTACTTCTGGCTGCTGCGGGGTAGTTCATTAATAAAATGAAAGCTTTCAGAAAAGATCCGGTAAATCCTGTCAAAGCATTGTCTCTCTTTCGTAATGTAGTTGATAATTTCAAATTAAATATAAAACTTTCAATCAATATAAAATGCTCAATATGCTTTACCCCCCTTCCACTTTTGCAAGAAAGTAGGGGGGTGAACCCTTTTACTTCATTTCAGTTATTTTTCAGCATCTTCTCCAAAAAAATAAAGAACCTCCCCATACGTTTATAGGTAAGGTAAAGGTAGATTTCAATAAAAAATTTATAGTTGCGGTGCTTCCATCTCCATAGAGAGAGCTTGTGTAACGGTCCGAAGACGATCCTGCTCCAGAAATTTTTGAGAAACCTGTCGTAACGAAAAGCCAGGAATGAGTTGATATAGATTGCGTGCAGAAGCCCTGGGTTCTTGATCCACGGGTTACGCACCTCATCATTAGTAAAGTTCTTCCAGCCCTCAAGGTGTGTGGGGGCCTTAAACCCGTACTTGAGCGCCTCTTCATATAGCAACGTTCCCGGCAGCGGCACATAAGGCTGAATCGGCACCTCCGCCCCCGGATGCCTGCTTCTTATATCGTCCGCAAAATCAAGTGTCCTGTTCATCTGCTCCTCTGTCTCACCCGGGAGACCTATTATCAATGAGTACAGTGTCGGAATATCGCCCCGGGAGATGACCCTGATACCTTCATCTATCATACGCCTGTTCTGTCCTTTTCTTATGTACTTAAGCACATCGTCATCGGGTTACTCGACACCGAAGAAGAGGTAGACACAGCCGCCTTCCTTGAACTTCTTAAGCAGTTCAGGTGTGAAGGTGTTGATCCTCACATTTGCTATCCATTTAAAATCAAGTTCCTTTAGAAGTTCAACTATATTTACCATAGCGTCCTTCCTCCCGGCAAGGAAGGTATCGTCATAGAAAGTCATCTTATTGACACCAAGGGCTTTAAGTTTGAGGAGCTCGGACCTTATCTTCTCAACACTCTTTACCCTGCAGACATTTTTATGGAAATAGACGTTGTAGCAGAAGCCGCACTTATGAGGACAACCCCTTGAAGATTCGTAGCCTATATTTTCAAGGGTATCACCCGACCTCCTTAAATATTCCAGCAGTATATCCTTCCCTTTTCCTTCATATGGGAAAGGCAGGTCCTCTATATCAAGAAAGTCCCGGTCTTTGTTTAAAACGGGCTTTCCGCCCTTCTTCCAACCGAGGCCGTCTATCCCGCCGAGGTCCGTACCGCCATCCCGGAGCGCCCTGACCAGTTCACATAACGTCTCTTCACCCTCTCCTTTGACAACAAAATCGACCAGATCCGATTCAAGGGTCTGTTCCGCCATCATGGAGGGATGGGTGCCGCCCCAGACAAGGGGGATATCAGGGTTGATCTTTCTGGCAAGCTTTGCCAGCCTTAGAGTGTTCTTGATCTGGAAACATGTCATGGTGGAAAGGCCAATCAGAAGAGGCCTCCTTTTGACCAGCTCTTTAAAGCGCTCTTTCTTATGTATCCTCTCATCAAAGAGCTCTACGTCTATACCATGCTGTTCCAGGTAAGCGCCCAGGGACAGGATCGCAAGAGGAGTCCACGCGTGGTACGGGAATGGACTGGCGTTAGCATATGCAAGAAGAATAAATTTATTTTCCATTTTTCGTCATTTCCCGCCTGTCCCGATTCTTCGGGATCCGGAGTTTTTAGAATTTGTCATTCCGGCCCTGGTCGCTCGCCTCGGGGCGAAGCAACGGGCCTTCGGCGCCGCCTGAGGCGGGTAAACTTGTCCGGAATCATTCCTGCAATTTGACTCCCGACATGCGGGAGTGACAATTGATATTGTATCAGTCTATTAATATTGTCATTCCGGCTTGTCCGGAATCGACTCTATTTTCTGGATTCCCGCTTACTAACTGCGGGAATGACTAAAAAGCTGATATTATTTTTAATTGAGCACAGGACCTTTGGACCGCCCAAACACATAACTTATCACTCCATATAGCGCACCAATCATTATGACATTGCCCAGCAAATAGTTCAAAAAAAGAGCTTTTACCGCAAAGACCGGACCTGCCTCCTTCCTCATGAAATTCCACCACCTGATATTGGAAATAAGGAAGATGATGATAAGTGATGTAAAAACATACTTAAGAGACGGGATTAACGGAATAAATGGTAATGATATCAGACTCAGGAAGGCGCAGACCGCCGAGATGCCGTTGCTCGGGGCTGTAGGCCCGGCGTTGTCGAGTTTCTTCTCCCTGAAGAAGAGGTGCACCCACATGACGGTGCGCTTGAAATAATTTCTGACGGCCTGTCTGAAGTTTGCAAACATATGCTTTACAAGCATATTCGGGTTCAGAATAATGCTGTCAGTCCTGTTGATCCTTCTTGCGAGTTCAAAATCCTCTACGTCCGCCCCCCTGTAGCCCTCGTTATACCCGCCTATCTCCTCAAAGAAGGCCTTCTTTATGGCGCCGCATCTTGGTGCAAATACGCTGACCCTGTTCTCCTTTGTTCCTATGAGGTGTATGTATTCAAACATCGCCATATAACGGGGCACAAACCCTTTATTTAGGGGCTCGGTCGAGCAGATGCCGATAACGCATCGAAAATCGGGGTTTTCCTGAAAATAGTCATTGACCGCCTTTACCGTGCCGTCTATTACAACAACATCAGCATCAAGAAAGAATATTATATCGCCCTGCGCCGCCTTAACCCCAAGATTTCTCGCTTTTGCGGGGCCGGCGTTGGTGTCAAGCTCAATGACCCTGACCGGGTAGTTTCCGGCAATCCTGACCGTGTCGTCAGTGGAACGGTCATCAACTATTATCACTTCCATATCCCCGGTTTTCTGCCTGAAGATGGAGTCCAAGAGGTCCGGCATGAACCTGGCCGCATTGTAAGTGGGGACAACTATGGAGATCATATTTTTAAGTATAAAAGTTAACCCGGCATTTAATCAAACAAGGCTCTTATTTAACTGTTTGTCATTCCGGCTTGCCTGTGCCCGTTGTTTGGGTATCCGGAATCGTATTGCCTGATGACTCCCGACAAGCGGGAGTGACAATCCAATTTTTTCATTACACTTTGTGCTGACTCCTCGGCATGAGAGTTTCATCTCCATCTTATTCCTGAAAAAAGCATAATGAGTTCGGCAATTTATTTATAATATATGACGATAATTCTGCTATAATCAATGGACGGTTATTTTAGATCAAGGGTAACCCTTAAGGAGAAGGAGGGAATATATGATCGGATGGATCTTTTTGGCGGTGCCGGTAGTAATTCTTATATGGGCGATAGTAACTTACAACCTGTTCGTATCTCTGAGGAACAATGTACATAACGCGTGGAAACAGATCGATGTTCAGCTGAAACGGAGACATGATCTGATCCCTAATCTCGTCTCTGCGGTTAAGGGGACAATGGAGTTTGAACAGGATACTCTTGAGAAGGTGATAAGCGCCCGCGCTAAAGCGGTATCAGCCGGTGGTACCCAGGATAAGGCCCAGGCAGAGAATATGCTTACCGACGCGATGGGGAAACTCTTCGCGGTCATGGAGAACTACCCGATACTCAAGTCGAACGAGAACGTGATGCATATGCAGGAGGAGTTGGTATCTACAGAGAACAGGTTAGGCTTTGCCAGACAGCTATACAACGACCTTGTGGCAAACTACAGGACAAAACAAGAGGTATTCCCAAACAACATCATAATCTCCGTTTTCCCCGGCTTTGTAAAAGAGGAGTACTTTGAGGCTGAAGAGGCTGACCGTGCTGTCCCGAAGGCGGATCTCAGCATAAGAAGCTGATAAATGCCCCTTACTTTCTATGATATAGAGAGACGGAAGACATGGCGGATCGGTGTTATGTTTGTCTTTCTTGTTCTTCTTTATTTTCTCATTAATTCTGTTGTTTATATAGCGGGCTATGCCTTTTTTACATCATATCTCTTCAGCTCAAATGAAGGGTTGTTCCCCGGTCTGTCTCATCTCTCGGTCCTCTTCGTCCTCTCGCTGATCATCGCAATTATTCACTTCAGTCTTTCTACATTTTCAGCGGTACGCTACGTCAAAAAGAACCTGAAGGCGATGGAGCCTGACCCTGAGGACGGCATTCATAAGAGTCTGTTGAATATACTGGATGAGATACACGTTGTAACCGGTAATAAGATGAAGATAGAGTGCCTCGTTGTTCCGACGCTCTCTCTGAATGCGCTCTCAATAGTTGATCTTAAGGGCAACGCGGTCATAGCGATAACTGAGGGGCTTATCTCAAGGATTTCAAGGTCCCAGATTGAGGCCGTTATGGCGCATGAAGCATACCATATACTCTCGGGAGACTGCCTTGAGACTACCGTAGCTTCAACGCTGTTTGGGATTCCTTCCTCATTTCTTGAGAAGATAAAGCAGATATACTCCGAACCTACGAGGCTTTACGACCCGAGAATCTCAGTACCGCTCTTTTTTGTGTTTGCTTTCGTATGGATACTGGTCAAGTTCAGCTATCTGCTTAATATGTTCATATCAAGAGAGCGAGAGTACCGCGCGGACGCGGGAGCGGTCCGCATGACACGTAATCCTATGGCGCTTGCCGAGGCACTATATTTCCTCTCAAGAAACAGGGGTGGCGCGAGGTTCATAGGTCAGGGGCTTGAAAACCTCTGCCTCGTAAGCCCTACGGTCAGCAGGCTTGAAGAGGGGGAAGGCTGGTTTTCGGACCTTGTTTCAACGCACCCCCCTATAAGAAAGAGAATAAAAATCCTACTTGACATGGCGCGGGCCAGCTTAACGGAGCTTGCGAGGAAATTTGACAAGAAAAAAACTGAAGAGAAGGTGAAGGCAGAAGAGGGAAAACCAAAAGAAGATTTGTTTTTCGCTCTTGATGGAAGGTATGTGTGGCAGGGGCCGTTTACACTTTTTGAGATGGCCGCCCTGCCATGGATGTCAACTCTTACATGGGTGAGCGGTCAGGGAGGTCCGGTGATGAAGGCTTCGGAGGTTCCGCTCATGAACGCGTTCTTCAAGGAACGGGTTAATAAGGAGGCTGAGAATGTCTCCGGACTTGTCTGCCATACCTGCAGTGCCCCGCTTGTCAAGAAGTCTTATGAGAAGACATCTGTTCTTCAATGTGTCTTCTGCGGGGGTGTTCTTGTTAAGGACAAGAAGATGCCGAGAATAATAGCGAGGAAGGATGTGAAGTGCTCTGAAAGGGTAAAGGCGCTGGCAAGGGCCATGCAGGAGACGAACCATAAGATGGGA
>CAXMSH010000031.1:0-8962 GCA_964195875.1 Thermodesulfovibrionia bacterium | reverse complement strand
CCTCAATCATATTATGGCAGGACATCGAGCGGCTCGGTAGTGTCAAAGGTTCTTAATGATATTGAAATTCTGCAGCAAATATTGGCTAGCACAACAAAGGATTATCTTGTCTCCGGCAGCACCGTTATTGTGCTTGCTATCATTGCGCTATTGAGAAAATGGGACCTCGCCCTGTTGTCTTTTATTGTAATACCACTAATAGCTTATAGTATCGGCAAATTAGGAGTCAGGATGAAGAAGACAAGCAAAAAGACAAGGAAGCTCATTTCAAAAGTAACCATATTGCTTCATGAAAGCCTTCAGGGAATAAAGATTATAAAGGCTTTCACACTGGAAGATATAATGAGGTCACGGTATGAAATGGCACTCTCAGATCACTATAGAAACACAATGAGAGAAATAAGGATAAAAGAATTTTCAGCTTTAATAGCTGAAGTGCTCGGGGGAGTAGGTGTAGCAATAATTATTTTCTATGGTGGACACCTTGTAATATCCGGCAATATTTCTCCCGGTTCTTTCTTCTCATTCGTTGCCGCGCTCCTCATGATTTATACCCCGCTTAAAAGACTAAGCAGGGCACATAATAATTTTCAGCAGGGACGCACAGTTCTTACGAGAATAAGGGAAATTATACTTATAGAGCCGGAGAAGAAAGGCGGGTTGGAAAAAGATATTCAGGGACATATTAAGTTTGCAGATGTATCGTTTCAGTATCCAAACACGAGGGATTACGCGCTAAGAGATATAAATCTTGAAATAAGGCAGGGTGAACTCATTGCTCTGGTAGGACACAGCGGTGCTGGAAAGAGCACCCTGGTTGATCTTGTGGCGGGCTTCTGGTATCCAAGTACCGGTAACTTGCTGATAGATAATATGAATATCAGGGATCTGTCACTGAAGTCATTAAGAAGTCAGATAGGCCTGGTAACCCAGGATGTTATACTATTCAATAGCACTATCAGGGAAAATATCCTTCTGGGACGGCCCGACGCAACCGATGAAGAAGTCATAGATGCGGCAAAAAGAGCTTACGCTCATGAATTTATAGTAAAACTTCACGAAGGTTATGATACAAGGATCGGAGAACGGGGAGCAAAGCTCTCCGGCGGACAGAAGCAAAGGCTTACTATTGCCAGGGCAATTCTGAAGAACCCGAGGATTATGATATTTGATGAGGCGACTTCATCGCTTGACACTGATTCGGAAATAAAGATCCAGAAGGCTATTGAGAGCATTACCCCCGGAAGAACCACTATCATAATCGCTCATAGACTCTCAACGGTCAGAAAAGCGGACCGCATTCTGGTAATGGATGGGGGCAGAATCATACAGGAAGGGCGGCATGAAGAACTTTTAGCTGATGAAGGAGGCTATCGCGAGATCTACAATATGCAGTTTGGATTAAAAAGCAAAAAAAATGACAAGATCAATTAATATTATTCAATTACGTGGTAATTATTCAAAGAACTCTTTAACTTTTTCATTAACAAAATTCTTAAAATTTTTCCTGAACCGGTCAACATTGAATTTTTCAGCGTTACTTCTTATTTCGTGGGGATCGAACTTATGCTCAACAGTCTCAAACATCTTAACGGCTTTGATCAGAGAAGACGGTGTTTGCTCATTGAAAAAGATTCCGGTTGGCGGGGCGTTGTTGCGTGATTGATTCTTTTCTCCGGTGTCCTGGAAGGGTATTACTGTGTCTCTGACCCCGCCCCTTCCAAACGCTATTACCGGCATACCACAGGCCTGTGCCTCAACCGGGGCTATACCAAAGTCTTCTTCAGCCGCAAAAATAAAGGCCCTTGCTTTTTGCATATATATTTTTAGTACGTCATCCCTTAAATAGCCCATTAATTCAATATTCTTACCGGCCTTCTTTCTGACCTTGCTGAAATCCGGTCCATCACCCACTACTATAAGCGGCAGACCCATATTGGAGAATGCCTGAACTATTAAATCGACTCTTTTATAGGGGACCATTCTGGAGACAGTGATATAGAATTCCTCTTTTCCGGTCATTAGCTGGAAATCTTCAATCTCAACAGGGGGGTGAATGACTGTGGCGTCTCTATGATAAACCCTGTTTATCCTGTCTTTAATGTAGTTGGAATTGGCAATAAAAAAATCAACCGATTTTGCTGTTGAAACATCCCATTTCCTGAGTCTGTTGAAGAACGCCTTTAATAGAGTGCTCTTTATGCCCTTATCAAGCCCGGTCTCTTTCAGATACTGGCTTTCCAGATCCCATATATATCTCATAGGGGTATGGCAATATGATATATGGAGCTGGCCCGGTCTTTTTCTTATGCCTTTTGCAGCTGTGTGTGAACTTGATATAATCAGGTCGTATCCTGACAGGTCCAGGTTTCTGACGGCAAACGGCATGAGTGCCAGGTAACTCCGGTATTTGCTCTTTGCAAAAGGAAGCTTCTGGATAAATGACGTATTGACTTTCTTGTCAAGAATAAACCCCCTATTACCGTCAGGGAGGAAATCCAGAATACTGAAAAGATCGGCCTCAGGAAAAAGCTTGATTATATGTTTCAGAACCTTTTCAGAGCCGGCATAACTTAGAAGCCATTCATGTATAATAGCGGTTTTCATTCTTATTTCACCTAAATTGAGTGATTATTGTAAATGCTTGAGCAGGTGACAAGGTCATCCTTTTAATTTCCTGCATTTACAATATGCGACAGGGATGATTGAAAATTATCTCTTGATTTCTGAATACTAAACCTTAATTCTGTTCTAACCCCTACCAGTAGTTGCTATGCATGCTTAACTTTCTTCTCATCTTGTCGGGGATTAAGGAATAATGCTGCCCGGATTTATAGCCTAAATATTTGGAAACCGCTTCTCCAATGACATAAGGCATCCATATATACTCCCTGTTTCTCAGGAGGCGAATGACTCCCTCTATCAGGAACTTCGCGCCGACATTGTATGGCTTTACATAATCCAGAGCCCTTGAGTTGTTTTTAAGAAAAACTCCGATATCGAAGTATCTCCTGAAATGCTGCAGCCATGAGTAGTTGTGTGAATGTATGATCTCTGCCTCAGACACGTATGCTATCTTGTATCCGTTCCGTATCAGCTTGCTGGCAAATAGCATATCCTCATTCATTATCACCCTTTCGGTAAAACCTCCAAGTTTTTCAAACTCCCTTTTCCGTATCGCGGAACAGACATTGCTGAAGAAGAATGTCTTTATTCCCAGTTCTGATAAACTTTTTCTGTCTTTTAAGATCGGTGTGTCAGGGTAATTGAATGCTCTAGTGAATTTCTCTATGGGCTTAGCGTCTTCTCTGGGTATCTGTCTGCCGTATGTAGCGGCAATGTCAGGATCTTTAAGGGGTTTTATGAGGTTCTCAAGGAAATACCTGTCGGCAGGTATGGCATCCTGTGTAAGAAAGACTATAATGTCTCCCGTTGTCTTAGTAACGGCAAGATTTCTCGTGCCGCCGTGATCGAAACTCCTCTTTATTATGATTTTTGTCTTGACGTTAAAAGAATCTGCTATCTTGATGGTGCAGTCAGAGGATGAGGAGTCTATAACGATAATCTCACTGCTGACCGACTGTCCCTTCAACGAGGTCAGTAAATCATGAATATACTGCTCCGCGTTATGGGTTGGTATGATAACGCTAATCATAATTTATTATCTTTCCTTCGTGTTGTAGTTGATGATTTTAAATTAAATATAAAACTTGGAATTAACCTCAAATGCTAAATAGGGTTCAAGGATTCCAGGATTCTTCTCCTCAGCGAATCCGCCGGGGCGGAAAGGGTTCAAGTGTAATTAGATAAAAATTATGAATATATTATTAAATAAGATCTTCCGCCCGCAATTTTGATTTTTTATTTTTAATTTACTTACAGGCCCCACAGCCTCCGCTGAGGGCAGTCCTCTTAATCCCCAACATTTTTCTGGCCCTGACTGTTTTTCCCTGAATGGACGTATTTGCTATGCAATATTATAACTTATATTTTTTCCAAACACCATTATTCACCAGCTGTGTTTGATAATAATTAATGACCTTATGTTATAATTTTCTATGCCTGATAACGATCCAACTTCTGTCTCCAGAGAGGCATTTCTCCATATTGACGATCTGCCAAAAGTTCCTTTTGTGCTCAATGGTATTTCATCCCGTTTCTTCAGGGAGAATCTTGTTGTCCCCATTGAAACTAAGGGCAATGTTCTTAAGGTAGTTATGGCAGACCCGGATGATATTGAGACTATTGATGCCCTGAGAGTGGCAACATCAGCCGAGATTATTGTATTAACAGCGGACAGAAAGGCCATCAATGATTACATCTCGAAATTCTATACTCATAAGGCAGAGAACGTAAACAGCATTATTGAGGACATGGGCGAGACGGGCTTTGAATTCATAGCGGAAGATGAAGATGATGTCGGGCATCTGAAGGACCTTGCTTCTGAGGCCCCGATAATAAGGCTGGTAAACCTTTTTATCACAAGGGCTGTTGATAGCAGGGCCAGCGATATTCATATAGAGCCTTTTGAGGATGAACTGAAGGTCAGGTACCGGATAGACGGGGTTATGCATGAGACAGAGTCTATCCCTAAAAAACTGCAGGCAGCAGTCGTATCGAGGGTTAAGATTATGGCAAAGCTGAATATTGCTGAGAGAAGACTGCCGCAGGACGGCCGGATCAGGCTCAGGGTCGGCGAAAAAGAAGTGGATCTGAGGGTCTCCACGATACCGGTTCTTCACGGGGAGAGCGTTGTCATGAGGATACTGCTCAAGGAAGGGGTCGTGATAGATCTGAACACCCTGGGATTTCCGCCGGAGACACTATCGGGATTCTTCAAACTGATAAATAAACCTAACGGGATAATTCTTGTTACAGGCCCAACCGGAAGCGGAAAGACAACCACGCTCTACGGAGCGCTTGACAGGCTTAATTCTCCTGACAAGAAGATAATTACCGTTGAGGACCCTATAGAGTACCAGATTAAGGGGATAAACCAGATACAGCTTAACCGACAGATCGACCTGAACTTTGCCAATACCCTGCGTCATATAGTGAGGCAGGACCCGGATGTTATCATGATTGGAGAGATTAGAGACCTTGAGACAGCCAAGATTGCCATACAGTCCGCCCTTACAGGACATCTTGTATTCTCTACCCTGCATACTAACGATGCTCCGAGTGCTGTCACCAGGCTCCTGGACATGGGCGTTGAAAACTTCCTTTTATCTTCTACTGTTACCGGAATACTTGCCCAGAGACTCGTGAGGGTGATCTGTTCTTCATGCAGGGAGGAGGTTCCGTCAGGTGCTGAAAGTGGAGAGCTTTCTTATATCGGCAGCGGGAATACCACCATTTACAGGGGTAGGGGATGCGAAAGATGCGCCAATACAGGCTATTACGGCAGGATCGCGATATTCGAGCTTCTTGTGATGGATGAAGATATAAGGAGGCTGATTCTTAAGAACTCAGATTCCAACCGTATAAGAGAGATGGCCAGAGAGCGTGGGATGAGAACATTGATGGAGGACGGTACTGAAAAGATAAAGAACGGGATAACGACCCTTGAAGAGGTTTTAAGGGTTACTCAGGAGGGGTAAGGTGGCTATCTTTTCATACAGGGCTACCTCGCTTGACGGAGCTATCACAGAGGGGGTAATAGAGGCGGTTGATGAGAAAACAGCTAAAGACCTTCTGAAGAATTCAGGGGTTCTCCCCTTAAAGATTACCGCTCCAAAAAAAGGGATCAGGAAGAGACTTATATCAAGATCCCCAAAGGTGGACATTCTCACCTTTACAACGGAGCTCTCTGCTCTGCTTAACGCGGGTTTACCTCTTGACAGAACTCTTAATATTCTCTCCGAGATATCAGAGGGCGGTAAGATGAAGGTAATAGTTAAATCCGTTCTAAAGTCAATAAGAGAGGGGAGTTCTTTTTCTGAGGCTCTGCAGAGGCATCCGAATATTTTTTCAAGGCTCTATGTGAACATGGTGAGAGCAGGGGAGTCAGGCGGTGTTCTTAACATAGTCCTTGACAAGTTAAACGAGTTCCTGGAGTCCAGCAAGGACCTGAAGGAGCATGTCGTATCCGCCATGATATACCCTGCAATACTCTTCCTGACCGGCATAGCATCGATTATAGTGCTGCTGGTATACGTCTTCCCCAGCTTCACCTCAATATTTGAGGACCTCGGCACGTCTATTCCCGTCTCAACTCAGGTTATAATCACCGCAAGTGACATTATTGTATCTTACTGGTGGCTTCTCATCCTGCTGTCAGTAACCGCGTGGCTCTCCTTCAGGAGTTATGTGAAGTCTCCGGCAGGCAGGTACAATTGGGATGCGTTTAAACTCAGGCTGGCCGGCGAGATAATAGAACAGCTTGAGACCGCGAGGTTTACCAGGACACTTGGTACGCTTCTGCGAAGCGGTGTACCGATGATCCAGGCCCTGAACAATTCAAAGGATATAATAAACAACAGGGTAATAGCCGCTTCAATTGATACAGTATCAAAAGACGTGAAAGAGGGGAAGGGTATAACCGCCCCGCTGTCAAGAGCGAAGGTATTCCCTCCGCTTGCCCTCTCAATGATAAAAGTAGGGGAGGAGACGGGGCAACTCGATACTATGCTTCTTCAGGTTGCGACCACATATGAGAAGAGTTTAAGGTCTGCCATTAAGAGGTTTGTAGGGCTGCTTCAACCCGCCATGGTGATTTTTATGGCTCTTCTCATAGGTTTTATAGTTATCTCAATGCTTACCGCCATAATCAGCGTAACCGATCTGCCGTATTAGTAATGAGTAATACGAGAAGAGATATACTCTCTTTTGTGTGTAGTTGATAATTTCAAACTAAATTTAGAACTTGCAATTAATATCAAATGCTAAATAGGGTTCAAGGGGTCGAGGAGCCAAGGGTTCAAGCGAAAAGATCAAGGCACTTACAAAATTGCAGGAAACAAACACTCGAACCCCTGCCTGCTCGCTCGCCTCGGGGCGAAGCAACGGGCCTCGATTCGGCGAAGCGGGCTGGTAGGCAGGCTCAAATCCCTGAATCCTTTTCTCTATGTCGACTTTTTCAAGAATGAACCAGAATAAAAACCTATCACGCATTACTGATCAAGTGTTTCGGAACAGGAAAGGATTCACGCTAATTGAACTATTGATGGTTATGACGATTATTATTCTCATGCTGTCAATGACAACAGTATATATATCCAGCGCACTCCCATCAAGCAGGTTTAACTCAACCGTAAGGGATATGGCGGCGACAATACGTCACGCAAAATATCTTTTACAGAAAAGCGGCAAAGAACAGGTCGTTGCGATCGACATTGATTCAAAAAGATATGGTATTGAGGGCCGCGGCGATAAGGAGATACCGGAAGGGATAGACCTGAAGGTTATTGATACATTCAGCGGGGAGATAAATGAAGGCATATTCAGGCTTACATTCAGTATTTCAGGCGGTCCCGGGGGCGGCACTATAGTCCTGTGGGACAAAAAAAGAGAAGTTAAGATATATATAGACCCTGTTGTAGGCGCGACTATAATTAAGTAAAAGAATATAGGGAAATACTCAATGTTTACAGATTCTAAAAACAATCAGCCTGTTTCTCAGCGGGAAAGGGGGTTTACCCTCCTTGAGATACTTGTTGCGCTTGCCATAGTCGGTATAGCGTTAACGGGTGTTTTGCAAATATTTTCAAGTGACCTTAAGGGAATAACAGAAGCGGATGATTATGTAAAGGCTGCTATAAAGGCAGAGTCGGCTATGAGGGAGATACTTGATAGCGATGAACTGGAGGAGGGTTCATGGGTTGAGTCAACAGAAGACGGTTATGATATAAGCGTTACCGTTAAAGGCATTGAAGAAGAGAGGACAGAGTATTTATCTGTCAGGCTTCTTGAGGTTACGCTTGAGTTCCGGTGGTTGAGGGATGAGAAAGAACGGGCCCTGAACCTGATGACGGTAAAGCTTATTGAAAAGACGATTTAAAGATAAAGAGAAGCTGCTCAGGTCTCCCCCTTTGAAAAAGCCGAGCAGGCCCCGAGGTGAGCGAGACGGGCAAAATGACAAATAATAATTAAAACCTATAAGGTCTGTCATTCCCGCCTGTCGGGAATCTTTCTTAAAGACAGGGTAACGATTCCGACGATCCCCGACAAGCGAGGACAGGCTCTGTCGGAATGACAGAATAAAGGTAAGAGAAAGAACCCGAAATCTATGACCAGACGCATGAAATATCCTATGGAGACAGTTCCCGGACTCTATAGCGGAGCAGGGTTTAATCGGAAGGCGTTCATATTAAACTCCAGAGGCGGTTTTACCCTGCTTGAATTGATGTTATCTTTAGTGATAATCGCTATGATGGTCGGCATCCTGTCAGGAGCCCTGAGACTCGGTATCAAAGCCGTCGATTCCGGTGAAAGAAAGATCAACTCACTTGAGAGGCTCGGCGCGTCTGTCCGTATAATCAATTCTCAGGTACAGTCTCTTAATCCCCTGACTTATGTTGAAGATGGGGTGAAGATGTACTATTTCGGGGGTGACGGCGAGTCGATCCGGTTTTCCTCAAACTATTCGATATGGGGGGGAGCTAAGGGGTACGTGATAGTCAGTTATAAGGTTGAAGAGGATGAAGAGGGGAAGCTTCTCCTTGCCGCTTCAGAGAATATTATAGGTATAGATAGTATTAGAGAGACGACACTCCTTGATTCTCTTGAAACCGCGAGTTTCGAATATTTTCATAATGACCCTCTTGAAGAGAACGGGGAGTGGCTGGATTCCTGGGATGATAACCTGAATATGCCGGAGAAGATAAGGCTTAACTTTCTACGCGGCAGAGATGACTTTTCAATTGTTTTTCCTGTCAGGGTCACCGGGACCCTTTCCAGCCAAGTCCCCAGCTTGTTTAATGAGCCGGAGTAGGATCCCAATTGGCGTCCGAGGTCAGAGCGA
>CAXMSH010000030.1:0-9146 GCA_964195875.1 Thermodesulfovibrionia bacterium | reverse complement strand
GCCCAGAGACGCGGTTATATCAATGTTCGGCATGACAGTTGTCTTTGTGGTTATAGATGCAAAGGCCAGCATGATACCTGTCACTGTTGCGGGTTATGATGGCCTGAGGGCAGGGGTTATAGCTGAAGGTCTCAAGGAAGGCATGAAAGTGGTTGTTAAGGGGAACGAACGGCTCAGGGATGGACAGCAAGTTGCAATACAGTGACCAGTGTCCAGCCTCCAATGACCAATAACCAATAATCAGTTACCCGTTACAGTAATAATATGGATATTATTCAATTTTCAATAAAGAAACCGGTTACCGTTGTCGTGGGCATCATATTCGTGGTGCTATTCGGTCTTATAGGGCTGTACAATATGCCCTACCAGTTAAGTCCCGATGTGACTGAACCTGAGATCTCAGTAACAACGATCTGGACAGGCGCCACTCCTTATGAGATAGAACGTGAGATCATCGAGGAGCAGGAGAAGGTCCTCAAGGGTATTCCCGGCCTTATAGAGATGGAAAGCTCTTCGTTTAATTCCCAGGGTACCGTTACCCTGAGATTCAAGATAGGCACTGACGTTGATGATGCACTTTTAAGAGTATCCAATAAGCTGAATGAGGTCCGCTCTTATCCTGATAATGTTGACAGGCCTGTTATTAGTGCCACCGGCGCAGCCACTTCACCCGTTATTTGGATGATATTAAAACCCGCGGAGGACAACCCTGCCCCCATACATACCTACAAAACTTATTTTGAGAATGAGATAAAGCAGTTCCTCGAAAGAGTAGAAGGCGTTGCAGACCTTTTTGTAGGCGGTGGGACTGAGAAAGAACTGCACATTACGGTCCAGCCGGAAAAGCTCGCTGCTTACGGGCTTACCATCAATGATTTGATAAATATACTGAACAAAGAAAACATAAATGTCTCAGCCGGGACAATGGGGGTGGGAAGAAGAGACTACAGAATCAGGACGATTGCCGAATTCAAAACACCTGAGGAGATCGAGAAGATAGTCATCAAATCAACAGGGCAGAGACGCGCTATGGTATCTGATGTAGCCAGCGTGGGATTTGGCTATGAAAAAAAGGCTGTCTCAATGATCCATAATGCAGAAGCCGGCATTGCAATCGGCATAAAACCAGAGCCGGGGACGAACATCCTGGATATGACAGACAGGGTTCAGGAGACGGTTAACTGGCTTAACAACAATAAGCTCAAGTCCGAAAAAATACACCTCGACTGGGTTTATGATCAGAGGCCTTATATAAACGGAGCAATTGATCTTATCAAAAGGAATATATTCATTGGAGGCATCCTTGCTATTCTGGTATTATTGATCTTTTTAAGGAGTATTTCTTCAACCGTAATTGCCGCCTCTGCAATACCTATCAGCGTAATAGGTACCTTCTTTTTCATGAACGCCCTCGGCAGAAACCTGAATGTTATCAGTCTTGCCGGTATCGCGTTTGCCGTCGGCATGCTTGTTGATAACGCCATTGTGGTGCTTGAGAATATCGACCGCCACAGAAAGATGGGGAAATCCCCGTTTGAATCCGCATACGACGGGGCAAAAGAGGTCCGCGGAGCGATAGTGGCTTCAACACTTACTACCGTAGCTGTCTTCCTTCCTGTTATCTTCATTCAGGAAGAGGCAGGACAGCTGTTCAGGGATATCGCGATTGCCGTAACATGCGCCGTTTCTCTAAGCCTGTTTGTTTCCATATCTGTTATCCCCATGTTATCAGAAAAGCTAACTGGTTTGGCCGGCAAGAATGCCGCTCCGAAAGAGACTATCTTCACGCGATTCGGTTCAAGGGCGATCAATATGATAATGACGCTCGTTACACTCGCTACAAAAAATATAAAGACACGGCTCATAACAATATTTTCACTTAGTGCCCTATCAGTGTTATCTGTATTCTTATTATTACCGAAGACAGAGTACCTGCCGCAGGGCAACAGGAACCTTGTTATTAACATACTCATCCCGCCGCCCGGATTGTCTTATGAAGAAAAGAAGGAGATAGGTGACGGCATTTTTAAGGCAGTCGCACCATATATGGGAAAAGACCATGATAATTTGCCTGGAATAGAGAATATGTTCTATGTCGCTTCTGAACAATTTAATTTATTTGGAGCGATAAGCATGCATGAACAGCGCGCAGGTGAACTTATACCCCTCTTCATGAGCACCATACAGCAAATCCCCGGCATGTTCGGAATAAGTATGCAGGCAGGGATATTCCAGACCAGCCTCGGAAGGGGAAGAACGGTTGAGGTCGATATAAGCGCTGATGATCTGAACAGGGCTGTCCAGATCGGTGGAATGATGTTCGGGATTATCAGTCAGGAGATCCCCGGTTCCCAGATAAGGCCTGTCCCCTCACTTGAGCTCCTCTTCCCGGAGGTGAGATTAATCCCTCGGAGAGACCGCCTGAAGGCCTCGGGCATGAGCGCCGGCGAACTCGGTGTTGCGCTTGATGTTCTTATGGACGGAAGGAAGGTCGGGGAATTCAAGCAGGAAGGAGAGAAAAAGATAGACCTTATACTTAAGGCCCCGGAGCATGATATATCAACTCCTGAGAAGCTTTACAATGCAATGATCGCTACCCCTCAGGGAAAGATCGTCCCGGTATCTTCTCTGGCAGAAATGGAAAGAAGATCGGGAATAACAGAGATAAGGCATCTTGAGAGAAGGCGTACGATAACACTTCAGGTAACCCCGCCTGAAAACGTGCCTCTTCAGGAAGCGATGGAGATCATTGACAATAAGGTAATCGATGTCATGGCAAGTCAGCAGATGCTTGAAGGAGCTGATGTGGGCCAAAGCGGGGTTGCAGACAAACTGACCCAGACAAAAGAAGTCCTTCAGTGGAATTTCATTCTTGCCGCAGTTATCGCTTATCTCTTAATGTCGGCACTCTTTGGGAATTTTATATACCCGTTGATCATCATGTTTACCGTCCCGCTGGCAGGCGCCGGGGGGTTCATGGGCCTTGGACTGGTAAATCTGTTATCAAGCCGTCCCCAGCCTTTTGATATTCTCACCATGCTTGGATTTGTGATATTAATCGGTGTTGTCGTTAATAACGCGATACTTATCGTCCATCAGTCCCTTAACAATATCAGATATCACGGCATGAATCACACTGAGGCGGTACTTGAATCGACAAGGACAAGACTCAGGCCGATCTATATGAGCGCATCAACAAGTATTTTCGGAATGCTTCCACTGGTAGTCGCGCCGGGGCCTGGATCAGAACTGTACAGGGGACTCGGGAGTGTCATTCTCGGAGGACTGGCCTTGTCTACGGTATTCACCGTATTTGTTATTCCCGCTCTTCTGATGTTCGTCATTAAAATGGAGCATCCAAAGGACATCAGGATTCAGTAACACCCTGCACCATCACCTAACCCGCATATTTCATTAAGAATCTGGTTCTGGCTGATATATGCTGACAGATCAGCAACTATGGTCTTTTAACTTACTGTGAGGTTAATATAAGAAAAGGCTCAAATTCATCACTTGAATCCATGCCCCCCTTCTTGCTTTCGCAAGAAAGCAGGGGGGATTGAACCCTTATCTCTGATTGGGTGATAAACCTTATAATCATGGTTAGCACCGAGATCGATATAATATGTTACTATTCTTTCTTTTTCACGGAACATACTTTATAGCACATTTTTACGTCTTCTTCAAAATAGAGAGTCTATACTCCCTCAGTACTGCAGGAAATGTCCTTTTGGGTTTAATCCTGGCATTTTTGGCGCTCTTACCTACAGTTACATACATCTTTACCCTGAGAGGAGGAAAATCATTTACAAGGTTTTTAGCTCTTTCCGGATATTTATGGATGGGTTTACTTATTCTTTTCTTATCATCATCCGTTCTGCTTGACCTGTACAATCTCGGTATCCGGTTCGTTGATTATATACTAAATAAAGACCTGTCTAATGCAAGTCTCTCAGCTACATCCGGTTTTTTTGTTCCTCTCTTCCTTTCGGTATGCCTTAATATTTATGGCTATTTCGGGGCAAGAAATCTTCGTATTAAGAGGTTGACTGTTAAGACTACAAAGCTGCCTGAAGGAACCGATAAACTGACGATAGCACACATATCCGATGTACATCTCGGCATTATTGTAAGAGAGAAGATACTGGATAAGCTTATTAAAGCTATCAAACATGAAAGTCCCCAACTGATAGTCTCAACAGGAGACCTGATTGACGGAGGCCTTGAGCAGATTCAATACCTTTTAGAAAAACTCAGGAGTATTAACGCAAGATCAGGCAAGTTCGCGGTAATTGGAAACCATGAATATTATTCCGGAATCAAGGCCTCCCAGAAATTTCTGGAGAGCGCCGGATTCACGGTGCTCAGGGGATATGGGGTGACTGTAGATGGCCTGATCAACATTGCCGGCATGGATGATATTGAAGGAATCAGATCAAATAACGATAAAGATAGCGCCACTGAGTCTGAAAGCGAGATTCTCTCAAAATTTCCTCCCGGTATATTCACTTTACTTTTGAAACACAAACCCTATGTAACTCAGAGTTCTCTTGGACTGTTTGACCTTCAGCTTTCAGGGCATACTCACAAAGGGCAGATATTCCCTATTAATCTCGCTGTAAGACTATTTCTATACCCACATAGCAGTTACAAAAAACTTTCAAAGGGGTCAGCTATTAATGTGAGCGGGGGAGTCGGGACTGCCGGGCCGCCTGTGAGGCTCTTCTCCCCTCCAGAGATAATATTTATTGATGTTGTTTCAGAAAAAGTGACTATATAAAGGAGAATAATATGGAGGTAGTAATAAACAAAGGGACACTTTCACTCACTGAGGGTGACATAACTAAACAGGATACGGAGGCTATTGTTAATGCCGCAAATAAGAGTCTACTCGGAGGAGGAGGCGTAGACGGGGCGATTCACAGGGCTGGAGGCCCGGAAATACTAAAAGAATGCAGAAAGATCGGGGATTGTGAAACAGGAGAAGCAGTTATCACTACTGGAGGAGATCTCAAGGCTAAATACGTGATACATACCGCAGGTCCCGTCTACAGAGATGGTCTTCACAATGAACCAAAGTTCCTCGGTAACTCGTATCTGAACAGCCTTAAACTTGCATCATCAAAAGGAATAATATCCATATCCTTCCCGTCAATAAGCACCGGGGCCTACGGATATCCGCTTGAAGAAGCAGCAAGGATCGCTTTAAAAACAGCCGCAAAATACCTTAAGGAGAATTCGGATATAAACCTGATACGTTTCGTGCTGTTCGGAAAGGATGCTCTCGCTGTATATGAAAAGGTGTTAACTCAAATTAACGTATAATGGATTTCCGGATTCCGACGGTTCGGACGACGCCGGCGAAGCTGTTGGTCCTGAAAGCACACGGTAAACATACGCATACGCCACCATACTTGTCGGGATTGTAGCAAAAAGACCCACGAAAAGACAGAGAAGACCCGCAAAATTAATCAGTCCAATCAGCATACCAAAGAGAAGGAGATCCATCTTGAAACCCATGGTTGCTTTAGAACTCGCCTTCAGAGCCTCAACCGGCCCCATCCTTTTGTCGATAATATAATAAGAATAAAAAAAGAATTTAATAGCCAGAAAGATCCCTGGAATGATAAAGAAAATTAAACCAGCAAAAACGATCAAAAAGTAGAGAATTGAACCCGCAATAAAGTTGATTAATAGGTCAAATGAAGAGAGAAGATCATCCAGCTTACCCTTAATCCCGTCACAAAACTTCAGGCTTATCTTGATTAAACCCATATTCACAACAAAACCCACAACCCAGCTTGTTAAGAAAAAAAGGAACGCTATAAGGGGAGCATCATTCAGAAATAGCTTGCCGATACCCTGAGGAAGACCCTTTATCAGGAACGCTACTATGAGCAGGGCGATGAAGAAGCCTATATTGTCCTTCATCGTATTCCACCCAAACCTTATGGCATCACCCATTGAAAATTTCCTACCCACGTCTCCCTCTCCGTTTTATAAAAAGAGTTATTGTCATAATCAGATTATTTAATAGATTATATCATTAAACCTGATAAAAACGCAGGTGTTAAAAACATAGGCGCAAAGGCACAAAGGCGCAAAGTTAAAGAGCAATATATGAGAGGTCTTTATCTTTTTCAACTTTGTGCCTTTGTCACTTTGTGCCTTCGTAGTTAAAGAACATGCTAAAATATCAAAATGAAGATTATAAGTATTGAAAAAATCTGTAACGGATATTACTTTGTCTGATTCAGACAACAGGACCGTAAAGAAATTCAGATTAGTCTCTGACTTCAAACCTGCAGGAGACCAGCCAAAGGCGATCAAGGAACTTTCCGATGGCCTTGCAAAGGGACTCAAACACCAGTTACTGCTCGGCGTAACCGGCTCCGGCAAAACATTCACTATTGCAAATCTAATCGCCAATATTAATAAACCTGTACTGGTAATTTCACATAATAAGACGCTTGCGGCACAGCTGTACGGAGAGTTTAAGAGATTTTTTCCTGAAAACGCGGTCGAGTACTTTGTAAGTTTCTATGACTATTACCAGCCTGAGGCATATCTCCCGACAACAAATACGTATATAGAAAAAGACGCCATGATAAATGATGATATTGAGAGGTTAAGACATTCGGCAACCAGCGCTCTGCTTGAGAGAAATGACACGATTATTGTAGCCTCTGTGTCGTGCATTTATGGTATAGGCTCACCAGATGACTATCTCAAGATGCACTTTTCTTTTGAGGAGGGGATGCATACTGAGAGAGATGCCTTTCTGAGAAGGCTGGTAGATATGCTCTATGAGCGTTCCGAGGACTTCAGGAGAGGCACATTCCGGGTCAGAGGCGATGTTGTAGAGATATTCCCTTCCTTTTCCGTCAATAACGCGATAAGGGTTGAATTCTTTGGTGATGATATAGATGCAATTCATGAATTCGACTCACTGACCGGCAGGGTATTACGGAGGGTTGGAAAGGCGGCAATATACCCCAACAGTCATTGGATAACTCCGAGGGCCAGACTGGAGAGCGCCTTCTCCCTGATAAAGAGGGAACTTGAGGAGAGGATCGATTACTTTCTGAAACATGACAAACATATTGAGGCACAGAGGATAGAGCAGAAGACAAGGTTTGATCTTGAGATGCTCAAAGAGTTCGGATACTGCCACGGTATTGAAAACTATTCAAGACACCTTAGCGGAAGGGGCCCCGGTGAACCCGCATCCTGCCTGATAGATTATTTCCGGGATGATTTTATCATGGTGATAGACGAGTCCCATGCAACAATCCCTCAGATTAAGGGGATGTATGCAGGCGACAGAGCCAGAAAGAAGACACTCATTGAGCACGGTTTCAGACTTCCTTCCGCTCTGGATAACAGGCCGCTTCAATTTATGGAGTTTGAAGACAGGATAAACCAGGTTGTCTACATTTCCGCAACACCGGCAGAATTCGAGTTAAGTAAGTCTGACAACAGGGTTGTTGAGCAGATCATCAGGCCTACCGGCCTTATGGACACCGTTATTGATCTCAGGCCTGTTGCTGGTCAGCTGGATGACCTGATCGGAGAGATCAGGGAAAGGGCCGTTAAAGGAGAGAGGGTGCTGGTGACAACCCTGACAAAAAAGATGGCCGAGGATATATCCGAATATCTTAAAGAGATCGATATCAAGGCAAGATACCTGCATTCAGACATCGTCACCCTTGAAAGAATTGAGATACTGAGAGACCTGAGGCTTGGTGTTTTCGACGCTTTGATAGGGGTAAATCTCTTGAGGGAAGGCCTCGACTTACCGGAGGTATCTCTGGTTGCAATACTTGATGCTGACAAAGAGGGTTTTCTCCGCTCAGCCCGCTCACTGATCCAGACCGCAGGCAGGGCCGCAAGGAACATAAAAGGGAAAGTCATATTCTATGCGGATAGAGTTACCGGGTCAATGCAGACAGCGATGGATGAGACACGAAGAAGGCGAAAGATACAGGAGGACTACAACAGGAAGAATAATATCACACCCAGATCAATAGTGAAGGAGATAAACAACATACTCAATTCAATCTATGAGGCCGACTACTGGACAGTTCCTGTGGTTGCAGAGGAGTTGATCGAGTACAGCAATGACTCTGACATAATAAAGTTGGAAGGTGAGATGAAAGAAGCTGCTGAAAGCCTCGATTTCGAAAAGGCGGCAGAACTCAGAGATAAGATCAGGGCGATAAAGAAGATCCAGCTAGAGATAGGTGGAGAGAGGTGAATTCCGCTCATCAGGTGCAATAGCCACGAAAAATTATTACAAAAAATGTAAATACTATTTCTGACTTCTTCACTTTGTTCAATAAGGGTCCGAGGGTTCAAGTGAAAAACATTGATAATGGAGATAATTAATTGAAAAACCTGATTCAAGAAAATAATATTTGCCCGTTCGCCTCGGGGCGAAGCAACGGGTCTCGCCAAGACCTGCCTGCCGGCAGGTCTGTAAAGTCGGAATCCTTTTTATCTTTATTAGTTCCCTCGAACCCTAGAATCCTTGACCCCTTGAATCCTGACTTTTACAATTAAGCAACACTATTTTCCCCGGGCAACTCCTTTACAATATGAATCATACCGATAAACTGGCCGTTATCGTTAAACCGGGGGATTGCCTTTATCGATATGGGCATGTTTAAATGCGGCTCAAACATCTCAAACTTTGCCGTAACACCCGTTATAATACACTTACAGCTGGGACAACCGTCAGGAGGATGGTCTTTCCCGTGAAAATATCTGAAGCATTTTGCCTTAACATTATCCAGAGATGGTAATCCGAGTTTCTCTTGAGCGGCCTTATTGGCAAGTATTATATTGAAATCTCCGTCATGGACGGTGATCATATCATCTATATTTTCCATCCCATGCAAACCGTAGTTTTACAAAAGGATCTCAATCTAAAGATGCTGCAACTTCAGGATTTTGACCAATCGTATTTCCTGCGTTTTCTTTTGTTCAGGTATTTTTCAGCAGACAGTGCGGCAATACAGCCATATGACGCGGCTACAACAACCTGCCGGACCTCAACACAGGTAACATCTCCAGCGGTATAAACTCCGGGAATGGATGTTTCCATCATCCTGTCTGTAAGTATACACTCCTCGTCACTCAGGTCA
>CAXMSH010000029.1:0-9260 GCA_964195875.1 Thermodesulfovibrionia bacterium | reverse complement strand
CTTGAACTCGACGTCGCCCTCGCCGGCGTTGATGGTCGCCGCCTCGACCAGTGAGGCTAGCTGGCTGAGCTCTTCGAGGTCTGCCTCGAAGCCCACTGTGAACACCGGTATGCGCAGCCCTTCGATGACCTCGTCTACCTGGTCGTTAAATACCAGACCGAAGGGTGTTACAATCTCCAGGTTGAGTTTATTCTCCATTTATATAAACCTCTTGCTTTGCGCTTTTATACGGGTTATTACGTATGTGACTGAATTTTTACCTGCTCCAGCCGAGTTTCTTTGCCTTCTCCTCGACCTCCTCAATGGTACCGACCATGTAAAACGCCTGCTCGGGGACATCATCGTACTCACCGTTGACGATCGCCGTGAAGCCCTTTATGCTGTCCGCCAGCTTTACGTATTTACCCGGTGTGCCGGTGAATGTCTCTGCTACGTGGAACGGCTGGCTCAGGAACCTCTGCAGTCTTCTTGCTCGGGATACGGTCAGCTTATCGTCTTCAGAGAGTTCCTCCATTCCGAGGATCGCAATAATATCCTGCAGTCCTTTATACCGCTGAAGAACCATCTGGACGCTTCTTGCTATGGCATAGTGCTCTTCTCCAATGACATGCGGATCAAGAATCCTTGATGTGGAATCAAGCGGGTCAACAGCAGGGTAGATTCCGAGTTCCGAGATCTGTCTTGAAAGAACAACAGTTCCGTCAAGGTGTGTGAACGCGGTCGCGACCGCGGGGTCTGTAAGGTCATCAGCAGGCACATAGATAGCCTGCATGGAGGTGATAGCTCCCTTGTTTGTACTGGTGATCCTTTCCTGCAGGATACCCATGTCGGTTCCCAGCGTAGGCTGGTATCCGACCGCGGAAGGCATCCTTCCCAGAAGCGCTGAGACCTCGGCTCCCGCAAGTGTATATCTGAAGATATTATCAAGGAATACAAGCACATCCTGTCCCTCGTCCCTGAAATATTCCGCGGTTGTAAGAGCAGAAAGAGCGACCCTTGCCCGTGCGCCGGGAGGCTCGTTCATCTGACCGTAGACAAGGGCCGTCTTATTCAGAACTCCGGATTCCTTCATTTCAAGATACAGGTCGTTACCTTCTCTTGTCCTTTCACCGACACCGGCAAACACGGATACACCGCCGTGAACCATAGCTATGTTATGGATCATCTCCATAATAACGACTGTCTTGCCGACACCTGCTCCTCCGAACATCCCCATCTTACCGCCCTTAACAAACGGGACCAGCAGGTCAAAGACCTTAACCCCTGTTTCAAAGACCTGGGTGGAGGTGTCCTGCTCGGTAAAAGCCGGAGATTCCCTGTGAATGGGAAGTCTTTCCTTTGTTTCAATAGGCCCCAGCTGATCGATAGGTTCGCCTATAAAGTTCATTATCCTGACAAGGGTTGCTTCGCCTACCGGCACCATAATCGGCTGGCCGGTGTCCACGGCCTTCATCCCTCTAACCAGGCCGTCCGTTGATGACATCGCGATCGTCCTGACGAGTTTTTCACCTAGATGGCTCGCGACTTCAAGAGTCACGTTAACTGCGGGAATGTTCTTTTCAGGGTATGCGGGTTCTTCTATCTTGACAGCGTTTAAGATGGCCGGCATTTGATCTGTAAATTCCAGATCAACGACAGCGCCGATAACCTGTGCTATTTTTCCTTCGTTCATTTCTTAACCTCCAATTTATTGCATTTAGTCATTGGGTCATTAAGTTATTATTTGTTTCATTTGCGTTAAAAAGTTCTTTTTAATTCTTAATGACTCAGTGACTTAATTTTTTTATTTTAGCGCTTCCACACCGCCGACTATATCCATGAGCTCTGCGGTTATGCTTGCCTGTCTGGCCTTATTGTATTGCAGAGTCAAACTCCCGATCATCTCGTCGGCATTCTGCGTGGCGTTCTCCATGGTCGTCATTCTTGCAGCCTCTTCTGAGGCAGATGATTCAATTATGGCCCTGAAAATCTGCACCTCTATGTTTTTGGGTAAAAGCTGATTATAAACCTCTTTCCGGGAGGGTTCGTAAAGATAGACCTTTGAGGGCTCTGAACTCTCCTCTGTTCCGGCGTCAGAGGCATAGGGGAGCAGGCGGGACATAGTGACTTCCTGCGTCATTACGGTCATGAACTTGTTATAAAGCAGAAAGACCTCGTCGATATTCTCTTCAAGGTAACTGTTGATAACATCATTTGCGATCTCCTGCGAGCCCGCAAAAGAGACCTTTCCTGACAGCCCTGTCCATGACTTACGGATATTCATATCACGCCTCTTATAGTAGTCAAGGGCTTTCTTGCCGATAAGACTTAAACTGACGTCAAGGCCCTCCGCTTTTCTCTCTTTAATGAAGGCGTTGGCTTTCTTAATGATATTGGAATTAAATGCACCGCATAAGCCCCTGTCGCTGGTCATAATGAGGATATCGACAGTCTTTCTGGCCCTTGGTTTAAGCAGGGGATGACTTTCAAAACCGGCCCCTGCAGATAGGCTGTCAAGGACGCTCTTCATCTTGTCAGCATAAGGCCTCATCTCCAGCATTCTTGACTGCGCCTTTCTCAGCTTGGAGGCAGCCACCATCTTCATGGCCTTTGTTATCTGCTTTGTGCTTTTTACGGCTTCAATTCTTCTTTTAATCTCTCTAAGAGTGGCCATATTTTTAACAGGCGTCTAAAATCTCTATGCCTGAAACTCCTTTTTATAGGCTTCTATAGCTGTGTTGAGCTTATCTTTCAGGGAATCGTCAATCGCCTTCTTATCCCTTATTTCCGTTCTAATTTCGTCATGCCTGTCCTTCATGAACCTGAGGAGACCCTCCTCGAACTTCTTGACAGATTCCACCGGCACTTCGTCCAGGTGGCCCTGCGTGCCCGCATAAAGGATCACGATCTGATCTTCCAGTGACTGCGGCACGTACTGTCCCTGCTTAAGCAGTTCCACCAGCCTCTTGCCTCTTTCGATCTGTGCCAGTGTGGTCTTGTCAAGATCAGAGCCGAACTGCGCGAACGCGGCGAGTTCCCTGAACTGGGCCAGGTCGAGGCGAAGGGTACCGGCAACCTGCTTCATGGCCTTGGTCTGCGCGGCTCCGCCAACACGGCTGACCGAGAGACCGACATTTACGGCAGGCCTGACGCCTGCATAGAAGAGCTCCGGTTCAAGGTATATCTGGCCGTCAGTGATTGAGATGACGTTTGTTGGAATATATCCGGAGACGTCACCAGCCTGTGTTTCGATGATCGGAAGCGCGGTCAGGGAGCCTCCGCCCAGGGCGTCAGACAGCTTTGCGGACCTTTCAAGAAGTCTTGAGTGAAGGTAAAATACATCACCGGGGAACGCCTCACGACCGGGCGGACGCCTGAGCAGGAGAGAGAGCTGCCGGTAGGCAGTCGCCTGTTTGCTCAGGTCATCATATACAATAAGAGCGTGTTTGCCGTTGTCCCTGAAGTACTCGCCCATAGAACACCCTGTATACGGAGCGATGTATTGTAGAGGCGCCGGTTCACTTGCCGAAGCGGAAACGACGATCGTATGATCCATAGCGCCCTCTTCTTCCAGTTTCCTGACAATCCTGACAACATTGGAACGTTTCTGTCCAATAGCAACATAGATACAGATAACACCGCTTCCCTTCTGATTAATGATCGCGTCAATCCCGATAGCGGTCTTTCCGGTCTGTCTGTCCCCGATAATCAGCTCTCTCTGTCCTCTCCCAATGGGAATCATCGCATCCACTGACTTGAGGCCCGTCTGCAGAGGTTCACGGACCGGCTGTCTGTCAATGATGCCGGGGGCAACAACATCGACGATCCTCTTCTCTTTTGAATCAATCGGACCCTTGCCGTCTATCGGCTGTCCTATCGCATTAACTACCCTGCCTATCAGGGCAGGACCGACAGGGACGTCCATGATCCTGCCGGTACGTTTGACAAGGTCACCTTCCTTGATAAGGGTATCTTCACCAAAGAGAACGGCTCCGACAGAGTCCTCTTCGAGGTTCAGCGCCATTCCGAATACATTATTTGGAAACTCAAGAAGCTCTGATGCCATCGCCTTGTCAAGACCGTAAACCTTGGCGATACCGTCACCGACTTTGACTACCGTGCCTACCTCGCTTACATCAACACGTTTTTCGAAATCGGAGATCTGCTTCTTTATTAATTCACTTATCTCTTCTGCCTTAAGTTCTGATATATCCATCAAGTCACCCCCAAAGATTCTATTCTATTTATCTTTATAAAATTATTGACGTGTTAATTCAGCCCTCAAGAGCTGAAGCTGGCCTTTCAGACTGCTGTCGTAAACAGTACTTCCCACCTTCACGATGAAACCGCCTATTAACGAAGGGTCCAGCCTGCTTTCAATCTCAACGTTTCTGTCTGTCAGCGCTGTCAGCGCCGCTCTGAGTCTGCTGATATATGTCTGCTCAAGCGCCACAGGAGCTGTTACCACCGCGGTGACCTTCCTGACTTTCTCTTCGTACAGTAGAACCAGGGATTTAATGGTATCTTTTAATCCGGAAAGATATCCCTGTGCAATCATTAATTGCAGAGACTTCTTTGTATGTTCGGAAGCCTTCATATATATAAGGATCTCATCAAGAGATCGCTTCTTTTCGTCTTCGGAAAATATCTGACTGATAAAGAGGAGTCTGATTCTCCTGTCCGCATCGATCAAGTCTGAAAACGACTTCAACTCCTCGATGACCGTGGGTATTTCTGAAATGCCAATGGTTATGATAAGGGCCCTGCTCATTTTTCTTGCAATCTGGGTTTTGTTCATCTTTATACCTCGAGTTTCCCGATATACTCATCAATGAGCTTCTCCTGCTCAGCATTATCGAGTCTGGCTTTGATCTGTTTTTCAGCCATATCAAGCGCCATCAGGGCGGCTTCTGACTTTAATGACTTCTTAGCCTTTTCAAGTTCAAATTCAATGTTGGCCTTTGCCTGATCGATCATCTTCTTCTTCAGGCTTTCACCCTGGGCTATGAGTTCTTCCTTCTCCCGCTCACCTGACTTTCTCGAAGATTCAAGTATCTCATTCACCTCTTTGTCCGCTTCTTTCAATCTCTGCTGGACTTCCTTAAGAGATTTGTTGGCAAGCTCCCTGGCTTCGGATGCATCCTTTAAGGACTTCTCTATAAGAGCTGTACGGTTCCTGAAGAATTCTTTAACAGGTTTGCGAGTGAAATAGACAAGTACAAAGGCGAGAATTGAGAAATTGATGACAGGCCATACCCAGTCTCTCCATGTTATTGGAGTGTGTTCAGCACCTTCCATAGCAAATGCGCTGCCGGTGATCATCAGGAATACCGCCGCGCTCAGGAACAGCATCAACGGAGCTCCTGCCCTCAGTATCCTGAGAAGTGAATATTTCATACGCCAACCATCTTTTCAACTATCTTTTTTGAGAACGCCTCAACATTCCCTCTTAACGATTCCCTTGCCTTATCTGCCGCTGCCTTCAGTTTTTCAAGGGCTTCCTGTGACATCTTTTCGGTTTCCCTGCCGGCAGAGTCGAGGTCATTTCTCTGTGCTTCAAGACCTTTGCTTCTTAATTCTTCATATACCACTTTTGCCTGATCTCTTGTCTGAGCGAGTTTTGCGTTCAGTTCTTTAATGAGGTTGTCCTTGTCCTTATCCATGACTTTGGCCTTCTCGAGGTAACCGTTAATCCTGTCATCCCTCTCTTTTAGCTGGCTCAGAACAGGTCTGAAGAGGATTATGTTCAGGAGATACAGCAACGCTAAAAAATTAACGAGTTGAACTGTAAACCATAACGGATCAATGTCTAACATAAAATGCTCCTAAATATTAATTATTAACAAAAAATCTTAAATAGACATGGAAACATGAAGCATAAAAATAGCAGGACAACAGTTTTTTGTCAACAGGGTTATAAAAATATTTATGAAACTTATAGAGAAAAGTCGTCATTTTTATCGTTGTCTGTCATTCCGGCCCTGGTCGCCTTCGGCGCCGCCAGAGGCGGGTAAACTTGCCTGTGCCCGTTGTTTGGGTATCCGGAATCTCTTGCCAAGAGGATTCCCGACGCGTTTCACTTGCGGGCCTGTCCCGGTTTATCGGGGAATGACAGCCTTTTGTGATCCAAGTTTATAAACAGACTCTATATAGAGCGGGATATTTTAACATACATGAATAGGACAGTCATCAAAGTCTGAGGAGGGGTCTTAACCCTTTGACTTTTTAGCGGTTTTCTTATAAACTTCATTAGATTATGCAAGGTGATACCGTTTTCACATTGATAATGAGGGCCGGTCCTGTAGTGAAGTTCGTCCTTATGGTGCTTCTCTTCTTTTCCGTGTTTTCATGGGCGATTATCTATAATAAATTCAGGCTGCTTTCAAGGGTAGAGAAGGAGTCAGAGGAGTTCCACAGGAACTTCCAGAGCAGCAGAGACCTTGATGCCCTTTATCACTCCACAAGAAGGATAAGTCTCAGCCCTCTTGCAAACCTCTTCAGGGCTGTCCATTCCTCTGAAGAAACGGATATCGATAATATAAAGAGGACACTAAAGAGAGTAGAGGCGACAGAAGCCGCCAAGCTTGAAAGGTATCTCACCTTTCTGGCCACGACAGGGTCTACAACTCCTTTTATCGGTCTCTTCGGAACTGTGTGGGGGATCATGAATTCTTTCATAGGTATCGGCAGAGTCGGTTCCGCCTCACTCGCTGTTGTGGCCCCGGGTATAGCCGAGGCGCTCATAGCTACTGCGGCAGGACTTGTAGCGGCCATCCCCGCGGTTGTCGCGTACAATTATTATATAAGCAGGACCCGCAGGAACATTGTAGTTATGGAAGATTTTTCCCAGGAACTGGTGGATTATTTTATGAGGAAGCATGTACAGGAGAAGACAGGCACTATCAGAGATTAATGTTACCCCCTTTGTGGATGTTATGCTCGTCCTGCTGATCATCTTTATGGTCACCGCGCCTCTGCTTCAGCAGGGGGTGGATGTTGATCTGCCAAAGGCCTCAGGTCAGCTGCTGTCTCCTTCAGAGAGAGTTATCATAACCATCAAAAAAGGCGGAAAGATATATCTGGACAAGACTGCCGTTACTCTTGATACACTCAGGGAAGGGTTGTCCGGCAAGACCGGTGAAGAGGTCTTCCTTAAGGCGGATAAAGATGTCCCCTATGGTGTCGTGGTTGCTGTTATGGGAGAGTTAAGGGAGATCGGCATTGAGAAATTGGGGATGGTTACGGAGCCAAAAGCACGGTTTAAATGAGACGTTCCACAGGCATCGGGCATGAACCGGGTCTTAATAGACTTGCAATAACCTCATTAATCCTGCATTTAATTCTCATTTCTGTATTAATAATACCCTTCAGAACTGGAGAGAGAGAGTTCATATCATATAGCGTAAACCTTGTCGAGCCTGTAAGAACGAGGGAAGAGAAAAAGGCCGATGATGCCGGGAAGGCAAGGGAGCGGAGAATTCCCGCGAAGAAAAAGATGGTTGCAGAGAAGAAGCTTCCCAAGAAAAGCTCTCTGCCGTCAGAGAAGATTGTAAAGAAGGAACCACAGCCAGATAAAGAGAGCGCAAAAGATTCTGCAGAGAAGATCGCGAAGGAGATCGAGAGGCTTCGCGCGATAAAGGCGCTTTCAAAGAATAAGGCAGATAAGGAGAAGACCCGCGAGATCGAGGTTGTAAGAAGGAGATTATCAGATCAGGGGGCCCCGGGCAGGGGAGAGAGCATCGCCCCTGACTCTTATTATGCCCTTATAACACGGAAGATCTGGAGTGAATGGATATATCCTGATCTTGCTACTGAAGGGCTTGAGGTTATTATATCTATTAAGATAGACAGAGATGGGAAGATTCTTTCTCATTTTGTTGAGAAGACTTCTGGTAATATGCTGTTTGACAGTTCAGCCGTTAAGGCTATATCAAAGGCGAGTCCCCTGCCTCCGCCACATGTGGAGATAGAGATAGGAGTGAGGTTTTATCTGTGAAAAAGAGGTTTATGGTCAACAATTTAACGGTTAAATTTATTATATTTGTCCTTTTAATTGTAATCAGTCACCTGGCATCCGCCACTGTTACGCATGCCAAAATCTATATTGACATTACGTCACCCGGAATAAGGAAACTCCCGATATCTATAGCCTCTGCCGGTGTTCCCGAGGCGAAGACCGTTGAAAGTATTGTAAAGAACGACCTCTTCTTCTCGGGGATATTTTCAGAAGTAGACCCAGACCTTCCGGGTGCGGAGATCAGGGTCAATATTGAATTGACGGAATCTGACGGATTAAAGGTTGCCCTGGTTGTTTATGATCTGGTTCAGAACAGGGCTGTCCTCAAGAAGAGCTACGAGTCATCGAAAAGTATAATCCGGGCGCTGTCTCACAGCATCTCTAATGATATCTTCAGGGTGGTAACCGGAAGGGAGGGCGTCTTCAGGACTAGGATAGCATATATCAAGGAGATACCCGGGAAGAAGGAACTTCACCTTATGGACTGGGACGGGTATAACTCCAGGCGTATTATTTCAAACAGGCTTACCTCGAGCCACAACTGGTCTTATGACGGCAGGTATATAGTTTACTCTTCTATAAGTGGAAAGGAGTGGGTGATTAATATACTGGATCTCATAAAGTATGAAAAGAGGCTTTTATTCTCCTCTAAAGGCCTTAATCTCGTTGGGAACATAACAGAGGATAATCGCATGGTCTTTTCATCATCAAAGGACGGGAGTCCGGAAATTTACACTATGTATACCGATAAAAAGGGATACAGGAAACTTACCAGATCTTATGGTATAGATGTATCGCCCGTATTCTCGCCGGATGGTTCAAAAATAGCGTTTGTTTCAGACAGGGGGGGAACTCCCCAGATATATATCATGAACTCAGAGGGGAGGAAGAACAGGAGAATAACATTCGAGGGTAATTATAATACTTCGCCGGCCTGGTCTCCCGACGGGAAACGGATCGCTTTTGTTGGAAGAATATATGGAAAAAATCAGATATTCGTGATAGAATCTGATGGTACGAATATGAGACAGCTCACGCAGAGCGGTAATAATGAGGAGCCGGCCTTTTCTCCTGACGGAATGTTTATCGCGTTCGACTCGGACAGGGACGGCGAAAGGGGAATTTACGTAATGCGTATCAACGGGGAAGCACAGAGAAGAATAACTCCAAAAGGAGCGAGCGTAAGGACGCCGAGATGGTCACCGTATAAGAAAGTATCGTAATGTTGCCGGGGGATGTCCGGCAACTCAACATAAAACAATTG
>CAXMSH010000028.1:0-9382 GCA_964195875.1 Thermodesulfovibrionia bacterium | reverse complement strand
CAGCGATGTTTTCTATCCTTGCCCCGGAACTGTCGCTTATCAGGAGAATTCTCGGCCTCTCCATAAAGTCCGGATTGTTATTATTCTCAAATACCAGACCCATTTCATTGGTATTAAGCACAACAAGGCTTCCGATAGGATATATTCCAACCATATTAATAAAGACCTTAAGGATGTGCGGGTCTACCTGTGTGCCGCTTCTTTCAGTCAGGACGCTGAGCGCCTTTTCAGGTGATAGAGGTTTTCTGGAATATACCCTTGCAGAAGTCATGGCATCATATTGATCCGCGATAGTAATGACCCTTGAGAAAAAATCGAGAGTGAAACTGCTTCTGATTTTAGGGTATCCTGAAAGATTGTATTGAAGATGGTGCTCAAAGGCCGGGATGGTCTGATTCATAGAAGAATCGTCAATGCCCTTGGTTTTTAATAGTAAGAGTGCGCCTTTTTCAGCATGCTTCCTCATTATGATCCACTCGTCTTCAGTGAATTCAGAGGGCTTATTAAGGACTTCTAAGGGAATGTCAACCTTGCCTATGTCGTGTAACAGCGCCGCCATTCCAAGCTCGGATAGAATCTTCTTGTCCAATCCAAGTTTATGGCCCAGCGAGATAGAGAGTATGCTGACATTAACTGAATGATAATGGGTGTACTCATCATAGTCCTTGATAGTTGTCATTCCCATCAGCATGGAATCATCTTCAATAAGCTGGTCAATAACTGTTCTGACAGTCCTCTTTATCCTTTTCAGGTTTATCGGCTCACCCGACTTGACCTTACTTAAGATACCCCTTGTTAATGCTACGGTGCTGAAGTAAGTTTTTTTTGTCAGTTTTTTCTTGTCCAGATCAGAGATATCTTCCTTGATCTTTTCAAGATATTTAATATCAATGTTTGTAATATCCTGAATTTTCTCATCTATAAGCTCAAACGGATCTTCAGCGAGCCCGGAAGTTGTGATAGCGTTAATCAGACACTTGATATCCCTGTCCTGAAGTGTCTCATTGAAGACGATGGTGCCGAGATTGTTCTTACGAAATTCCTTTATTAAAAAGTCGAAATTAAATACATTCTCCGTAGTGTATCTGACCCTTGATTCATTTATATGGAAGAATTCACCTACCAGTTCTACCTTGACCGCACCTGAAGTTATTAACGGATTCAGGATTGAGAGAAGCTTTTCAATGATGCTGGTAACGGCTATGTTATTGACATTATGAATCTGGGCCGTTTTTATAAGCACAGAAAGTGTGCTTATTATCTCTCTTGATGATGAATCGGTACTATTTTTCATATTGATCTCATGTATTTATTTTATTAATCGCTGCAAGGGAGGATTCTCTCAGTATCCTGTTCTTTGCCTTGCTTGTTTTCTCCAGCAGGGGGATCGCCTCCTTGTCCCTGAGAATACCCAATGCATGGGCGGCGCATGCCTTTGTTTCATCATACATCTTTCTTCTCCATATCTTCCTTGTTTTTAGAATACTGGTTAGAAAATTCCTGATATCATTATCCTGCCAGAGGGCGATAGCGCCGTAAAACTCCTTCTTCTCATTGAATGTCTTTGAAGCGAAGCTTTTCGAGGACAAAGCCGAAAGCAGTATCTTCTTGACTTGCGCTGTCCTGATATTTATCAAAGCCCTGACGGCGTTTATCCTGACGGCCTGATCACCGTCATTCAGTGCCTTTGAGAGGTATAGATAGGTGTCGGGGTTTTTAATATTCCCAATGGTCCTTACAGCCTCTCTCCTGATCTTTTCGTTAGTGTGCGAGAGTATATCCTTAAGATGCTCAAATGTCTCGGGTGTGTCTATCCTGCCGAGTATGAAAATTGTGTCTCTTACGACGTTCCATCTGCTGTCCTGAAGACCCGTGGCAAGTGTTTTGATGTCAAGGTGTCCGATAGTCGACAGTGATTCACTAACGAGATGTCTCCCCTTCAGGCTATCTACTTCGCCCAGAAGCTGGACGAAAGCCCGGATGGAGTTCTTGCCGAGGTGCCTTACATAATCAAGATATTCAGCTTCTTCTATTATGGTTGAGCTATCTAAAATATCGCCGATAATTTTGATGATTGAACTGCTGTTAATCGAGGAATAGACAGAGTTAAGGTTTTTAATCTCACTCTCCCCGAATGCTCCGTCTTTAATATCCTGCCTGATTCTGTTCAGGAGATTAGATGCATTCCTGAAGTCGCCTTTTTTAAGACAGTATTCCAGCTGGGCCCTGAGATGCAATGTGACATTTCTGAAAGTTGCAGACTCTTTTGTCAGATAGAGCAGTTCAAACAGGATGGCTGTTAACTTTTCTACCTTTGACTCCTGCTGTGACTTTATACCTTCCGATATGTTCTGGAGGTCTTCTGAAGTTACGGGTGAAGGAGTAAACTTTTCCAATGGTTCTGTATCAAGGCTTTCCTTATATGCCTTTTGAATGGAATCATCATTATAGGGGTTCTCCTCAATCTTCTCATATGCCCTTTTTTCATCGGACATCTCCTCGTCTGACAGCAGGACATCATCCGCGACATATCTGATATGCTCAAAATCCTTCTGCCAGAGAATCGTGACGATGTCGTCATCCGGGGCCTCCTTTTCAAAATCAATAGTCAGTATCCTGAGAAAATCATCGACTTCATTCTGCGGGATACTGCTTGAGAAGGTTATCTCTCGTAACCCATCCTTGAATAAGAAAAGCGCCAGGTTGTCATCTTTTTCCGGATTATGATAGATCACTTCATCGTTATAAAACAATTTGTACTGGGATATGTGAAGGGATAGCGTCTCTTCATAATTAAAGAAGCTTCTGAGCTTTTCATAAACAGTTCCGGAGGCGTTGATATATATAGGGTTGTTAGGAGGGTAAATTTTAAATTGTTTTATTGCCTTTATTATTCCTTCGGTAACACCTTTTGCGAGCCTTGCACCCTCTGACGGGGCTTCATGTCTGGTCTCTTTCTCCACTTTTTATCAGGGTTTATTAATGAGTTTCTTTATCGTCTTCTTGAGCTCATTGAGGTCGGATGACTTAACGATGTATGCTTCAGAAGCCCAGACAGCAAAATCATCTCTGTAGTCATATGCGGTTGACATTATTATAGGTATCTTTGGGTTCAGCTCCTTCATCTTCCTTAAGAGGCTTATACCGTCAATATCGGGCATGAGGATATCGAGGGTTACAATATCAGGCTCCTCTCTAACGAACATTTCCAGTGCTTCGACGCCTGTGCCGGCGATAAAGACTTTGTATCCTTCCTCTTCAAGTTCTTCTTTGTAAAGACGTTGGATATTAGCGTCATCATCTACTATAAGAAGTTTCACTGTCACTACCTCCTTTTCAATTTTATACTATATAATCAATTATTGTGAAATTAATATCAGTCACCGTTATTTATATCCTCCAGCGGCAGGTAGATCCTGAAGGTTGTCCCTCTTTCTCTGCCATCGTCACTCTCTTTGACATCTTCGCACAGGCTTTCAACATTGATCCTGCCATTGTGTTCCTCGATGATCTTGTGTGTGACTGCAAGGCCGAGGCCCGTCCCCTCGATATTTGTAGTAAAGAACGGGTTAAAGATACTCTTTCTGTCCCCGGGACTAATTCCGCATCCTGTGTCAGATATCTCTATAACCGCTTCTTTGTTTTCAATCCGTGTCTTTATTGATATGAGGCCATGATCTGTAGCCGTATTAGCATTTTTGATGATATTCAATATCGCTTCTTTTATCCTGTCGGGGTTTATATTAACGATTATCGATGATTCGGACATCCCGGTGATTATTCTGTTCCCGCGTTCCTGTATCTCAAGGGAGATGAAGTTCACTATCTCGGATATTATGTCATTAATGTTAAAAGCGCCTCTCGGGCCCTGCCCGCCCCTGACAAATCCCAGGATCTCTTTAAGAATATATTCGAGCCTTGTTACTTCTTCAACGATAATCTTTGCATATTGATGGGTGTCACCGGTGAGTCTCTTCTCAAGTCTTCTGGCAAAACCACCAACCGATATCAGGGGGTTTCTTATCTCATGTGCCACTCTCGCTGCCAGTTCTCCAAGCGCGGCCATCCTCTCAGAACTTATGACCTTCTCCCTCAGTGTATGGAGCTCTGTTATATCGTGAGCTATATGCACAGTTCCTGTAAAATCACCTGCAAAGTTTTTTATGGGTGAGTTGGATACAACGAGATTGCTATTGAGATAAGGATCGTACACCTCTTCAACGCATGGCTCACCAGTCTCCAGTACTTTTGAATGGGGGCAATTCTCCCAGGGTTCGTGCATACCATGGAATATCTCGTAACATTTCCTGTCTATAATCTCGTTCTCGGGTTTACCGATCCTCTTGACAACGGACTGGTTGATACGTTTAATTGTACATTCTCTATCAGTAAAGAAGACCATGTCAGAAATTGATTCAAAAATATTCTTGAGCTCTGACTCTGCCAGTGAAACACTCTCAAAGAGTGTCGCATTCTCTATGGCTGAAGCTATATGGCTTGTAAATCCCATAAGGAATTCGAGGTCTTCATCTTTAATGGGCTTTCTGGTAAAGAGGTTGTCAACCAGAACCACTCCGATCGCCCTGTCTCTGGTGATGAGCGGAACTACACCGAATGACTCTGTCCCGAGGGTCTGGATCAGGATTGGATTAACGCCCGGATCAGACCTTGCGTCACTGATGTTAACAAGCCTCTTCTCAGTGACGCTTTTAAAGAAGACGCAGTCTTCATCTAAAGGTAACACCAGGTCCCGGGTTATCCTGTCAAGGTAAGAGTCTGTTTTGAATGAGCCTTTCTCTATATCTGATATGAGATCTTCCAGTGTTTTTTGTTCCAGTGATATATCTTGCCATATCGCATTTGCTTCAGTGGCATCCGCGGGGCCGACACCCATTACACCCTTAAAGCTGAGTTCATGCTCGTCAGCGAGAAAAAGCACTGCCCTGTTGAAACCAAGCCCGTCCCCCATTGTAATTACCGTCAGCACCATCCTTATGAGCCTGTCCAGATCCAGGGTGCTTCTGATAACCGAGTTGATAAAGGATAGCCTTAAGAGCTCCTGATTCCTTCTTTTTAACTCCTTTTCGACCATCTTCTTTTCTGATATATCCCTTGAAATACCGCTTATGCCCGTTATATTTCCTGATGAATCGAGGATCGGGGAGAGGGTGATACTCACCTCTATAAGTTTTCCGTCTTTCCTTGTCCTGACGGTCTCCAGATTGCTTATAGTCTCATTTTGCATTATCTTTTCCAGATGCCTCTTTTCCTCATCTATGAGAAACTCCGGGACCATCGGGAGGAATCTGCCCAGAGCTTCTTCTTCGGTAAAACCGAAAATAATCTGGGACTGCCTGTTCCATGAGGTTATTTTTCCATTAATATCAGAAACGATAATGGCATCAGCGGAGTTGTCAATAATGCTTTTAAGGTAGTCTTTTGTCTGTGTAACGTCCCAGTAGAGGGAGAGGATCTTCTCTTCCTTTTCCATTTCAGTTCTGTACAGTCTTGCGTTTTCGATTGCAATGGATGAGGCTGACGCAAAGGTCTTTAATGATTTCAGGTCGTTTTGGGTAAAAGGGGCTAAACCCCATTCGTCTTTCTTGTCATAAAGCCCGAGTGTCCCGATAATTCTCCCCCCTATCTTCAAGGGAACACAGAGTACGGAAGTTGCCTCTATTTCAGGTATCTGAAGGTTTTCAGGCATACTTGAGAGGTTGTCAATAAGAAGCGGCTCACCGTTAACAGCCACAGATCCGGCAATCCCCTCGCCTACACGCAGAGTCATCTTCTCCCTGATATTCTCGGGCAGGCCTGATGAGGCCTTTATCGGGAGGTTGTCGCCTTCAAGAAGCCTGAGTATGCATCCTGTCGCGTTGAAAAGCTTTGAAACCTCGTTGCAGATAAATGGAAGGAGGTCATCCATATTAAGGATGGAGGTTACGGCATTTCCTATCTCATGAATGCTCTTTAATTCATCGAGCTGGGTCTTGACGTTTTTATAGAGCTCAGCGTTATGCACGGCAACACTGATGTTATGTGAAATTACGGTAAGTGTGTGGACCTCTTCCTGACTGTGAATGTAAGGGTCTCTTGTCTGAACGGTCAGAAGCCCTATGGCCGTTCCATCCCTGATTACAGGAACGGTAAGCAGTGATAGGAACTCGTCCGATTCTGTCCTGAGAATGGCCTTGGCTCGGGGATCCTTGCTTATATCATTGACTATCAGAGGCTGAAGGTCGCTGGCCGCCTTCATAATAAGGTCGTTTTCCTTGATTGTAAGGCAGAATGAGGTGGTGGTCTGCTTTTCTATGTCCCTGACAACTTCAAGGCATAACGCTCTATTCTCAGGCTTCAGGAGGCAGATGGAGCAGACGTCTTTATTAAGGGTTTTGGCTATGGCAAGAGCGATCGTTTCGAGGATATCGCGCAGGTCAAGGTTTGATTTTGTTGCCATACCTGCAACATTTAATAAGATCTCAGACAGCGCGTCTTCTTCCTTTTTGCCTGTGTTTTCCATTTCTTTAATCGTAATACTAAGTGCTCTCTAACCTTGAACTATCTTTGTGTCTTTGTATCCCGTGAACCGTGAACCGTTTTAATGCCGGTCTCCTCATGGTCTTTTTCAGTTATTTGCTGAAGAGAATCGGCTAACCATTTTTCCCCTTCTTTTCCCTTAGAGTCTTTTTGTATATGGCAATATACTCCTTTGCCGAATGGTTCCATGAAAAGTCCTGTGACATTGCGTTTCTGACAATATTCTCCCATCCGTCCCTGTCCTTATATAGCTTAACAGCCCTGTTTATGGCTTTTATCAGTTCATCCATGGAATAATCTTCAAACAGGAAACCGGTGCCGGAACGAGCGGATGAATTGTATTCTGTTATGGTGTCGGCAAGTCCTCCGGTCTGCCTTCCAACAGGGATGGCTCCGTAACGGAGCGCGATAAGCTGACCGAGACCGCAGGGTTCGTATTTAGACGGCATTAAGAAGATATCTGAACCGGCATATATCCTGTGAGCGAAATTATTGTCATAACCGATGGTAACCGAGAGTTTTCCGCTGTTACGGGCCTGAAGGTTTGAGAGCAGCGTCTGATAATAATCATCACCCTTGCCAAGTATCACCACCTGAGAGCCTGAATCCATGATATCTTCAATAGCCTCAGAAACCAGGTCGAGCCCTTTCTGGGATGAGAGTCTTGTAACCATCCCGATTAAAGGCGAGTCGTTTACAGTCAGACCGCACTCCTGCTGCAGGGATCTTTTACAATCGGCCTTGCCTGATATATTTTTCCTGTTGTATTTTGAAGGGATAAGATTATCCTTCCATGGTCCCCATTCATTAACATCAATCCCGTTAATAATACCGTACAGGTTTTTCCTTCTTTTCTTAAGGACATCATCCAGACCAAAACCGTATTCAGGTGTCTGGATCTCCTTTGCATAGGTCTTGCTGACCGTTGTGATGCTATCGGCAAAGATAATCCCTCCCTTTAACAGATTAATTTTTCCGTAAAACTCCAGGGCATTTATGTGGAACATATCCCATCCAAGTCCTGTAATGTCCATATCAAGATGCCGGAAAATTCCCTGGTATCCGAGGTTATGAAGAGTTAAAAGGGTCCCGATGTGAGGGAACGTATCTTTGTATATTGTCTTTATGTATACAGGGATAAGCCCCGTCTGCCAGTCATTGCAGTGAATTATATCCACCTCCAGGCCTAATACCTTTATCGCTTCCAGCACTCCCCGGCAGTAAAATATAAAGCGCAACGAGTTATCACTGTAGTCGCCTTCAGAGATTCCGTAAAGCTCGTCCCTGTCAAAAAACCTGTCATTTTCGATAAAAAAGACATCCGAACCTTTAGATGTCTTCGCTTTCCACAACCTTCCCCTCTCGATATTATTACCGAGCGGGACTGTAATTTCATGCGGCAGGGGTTGTATGTCCCAGACATTCAACTCGGATTTGATCTTCCTGTACAGGGGGAGTATTACGCTGGCATCGGTGCCGAGTCTGGAGAGGGCGTTGACAAGTGTGCCGGTAACATCCGCAAGACCTCCGGTCTTAACATACGGGACGACCTCTGAAGATGCAATAAGAATTTTCATTTAATAATAGCTTGTTTTTGACTACTAAGCGCAAAGTGTCAAAGGCATACAGGGACATAGGAGCAAAGTTGCAAAAGGACAAAGTAAAAAAGAGAAGGTTGATACAATTCTTTAACCTTTGTGCCTTTGTCCCTCTGTGCCTGTCTTAATTGAAACTATTTTTTTAAATCTTCGCCTCTCTCATAAACTTTGCGGAATCTTCCGGGGATGTGGGGTTAATATAGATTCCCGATCCCCATTCAAATCCCGCGATATGTATCAGCTTGGGTTTTATCTCAATGTGCCAATGATAGTAATCGTTTATCTCTTCTCTGAAGGGAGACGAGTGTATCATCATGTTGTAGGGGGGACGGTCCAGGACCTTGTCCAGTTGTTTTAGGGTCTGTTGGAGAATTTGAGCCAGATGGCCGAGTTTCCTGCTGGGGTTATAGAGGGACTCATGTGATTTAGGCATTATCAGTGTCTCAAAAGGTGACCGCGGAGCAAAAGGGGCAAGGACAATGAAATCTTCATTCTCGGATATGACCCTTACACCGCTTTCTGTCTCCTGCCGGATAATATCGCAGAAGAGGCACCGCTCATTGTAATTGAAATACTGCCTTGAATGTTCTATCTCTTCCTCCACAACGCGAGGGACTATCGGGAGCGCTATAAGTTGGGAATGAGTATGTTCAAGCGAAGCACCCGCTGCGTCCCCTTCGTTCTTGAATACAATGACATATCTGAAACGGCTGTCTTGTTTCAGGTCTGATATTCTTTTGTGAAACGCTACAAGCACATCCTCTACATATTTAAGCGGCATTGTCGACAGTGTGAGGTTGTGGTCAGGTGTCTCTATGATTACCTCATGGGCGCCTATCCCGTTCATCCTGTTCAGGATCCCCTCACTTACCCTGTTGATTTCCCCTTCAATCCGGAGCGCTGGGAATTTATTAGGGACTACACGTAAAGTCCAGCCCGGTGTATTTGCCTGGCTTCCATCAGGCCTTATCGCTATTATCTCTGGGGGGGTGGTATGCTCGTTGCCTTCACAAAACGCGCAAAAACCGCCTTTTCTGGCATGAGCATGCGCTGAAAAATCTGAAGGCCTCTTGCCTCTTTCAATAGAAATTATTACCCACCTTCCGGAGACGGGGTCTTTTCTCAGTTCAGGCATCGATTCTCCCGGTTAAAAGGCGACATTGATATAAATTTATTCACCTTCTGGTACTTATATTGAAATTATCAGTGTACGAATTTAGTATATTATATCATTTAAGTTATTATTT
>CAXMSH010000027.1:0-9457 GCA_964195875.1 Thermodesulfovibrionia bacterium | reverse complement strand
AAGACCTTGCGGGTATGGATGTTAAGGATATTATGCGGATGCTGTCACTGCCGGAAAGAAAGGCGTCATCTCTCAAGAAGCAGGCTGATGAACTCTGTCTGTGCTGAGATAACAATCAATAATATGTTCTAAATATCCGCCTGGTTATCTCGTTTAATTTGATGCTGGTTCTTCCTATAACTTCAAGGGGAAACTCCCATGTCATAAATTTAAACACCCGGCATGCTGTTCCCGAAGAAAGCAGCTCACTCTGCCTGATAATGAATATGCAGCCTATGAGAGGGGGATAGTCCTGAATTCGGTTTTATAATAAAAAAAGAATTAAACTGAAATGAAATATTATACTATTTATAATTAGCTGTGTTACCATACACGACTTATATTAATTTCCGGGCAAAAATCAACATTTTGTCAAGTTAAGCACAGGAGTTGTATTATGGCAAAAATTCTGATAGTCGATGACAGTGCCGCCAGCTTAGACTCAATTGAAACAATCCTAACTTCCTCCGGCTATGAAACTGAAACTGCTAATGAAGGCATGGAGGCCCTTGATAAGTTCTTAAAGCATAAACCTGACCTTGTGATCACAGACCTTGAGATGCCGGTCATGGACGGGTTTGCCCTCGCCCGGCTGATCCGTGGTGACAAGAGTTCCGCGCATGTCCCTATTATCTTTATCTCCGCGGCAAGCGATATAGCCTCAAAGCTAAAGGCCATGGAGACAGGAGGAAATGACTACATCACCAGACCGTTTAACGACGACGAACTGCTTTATAAGGTAAAGGCGATGCTCAGGACCAAAGAGCTATACGATGAATTATTTAAATCCAGAGAGACTCTCCAGAATAGTGAAGCTGAATTAATGAAAAAGACTGAACTGCTCCAATTGGAAATTGCAGAACGCGAGAATGCAGAAGAACAATTAAGGTTAAAATCCATTACTGACGACCTGACCGATCTTTTTAACAGGCGCGGTTTCTTTACCCTTTCCGAGAAACAATGGAAATCAGCAAACCGCTACAAAAGAAAAATGTCCCTTATGTATATGGATCTGAATAACATGAAAACAATTAATGATAAGCTTGGACATTCAGCGGGTGACCAGGCATTAATTGATACCGCCAACATACTCAGAAATACATTTCGTGAATCAGATATAATTTCCCGCATGGGCGGAGATGAATTCGCGGTACTTCTTACCGAAATGACATCTCTTGACGATGATTATATAATTATCAAACATCTTCAGGATAATCTGAAGACTCACAATGAACAACACGGCCATAGTTATGCATTATCGCTCAGCATAGGGGTATCGATCTTTAATCCCGAATACCCCAGCACTCTGGATACAATGCTCAAACAAGCAGACTTGCTTATGTATGAACACAAAAAAAGCCAAAAAAACTAAGCATAAATACGTCGTGCTCTCCATAAGAGTTAAGACCGTACATATAAAGTTAAGACTTAGATAACACAGTGTAAGTTACTGTAATATGAAGGTTTTATTAAAGATACTTGGAATACTCGTCCTGTTGCTCATTATCCTGGGATGCAGTGAAACAGAAGAGGTTCAAATCCCTGAGTATCCGAATGCTGTCGAGGATCAGGAGCTTCAGGCGGAGATACTCGGAATGAATTTCGGCAATGTCAGGAGGGTAATAACACGCGATTCATTTGATACCGTCTTCAACTTTTACACAGAACATCTGCAGTCCTATAACCCCAAGGTGATGTCCCATAAACTGGACGATGGACGCCAGGCCGCCTTTACGATAAATGAGACTGAGAAGAGCTCTCAAACGGTAGCCGTACAGGAGTTTCTTAAGGAGGGAGTCGTTGCGATCACCTTTATGAACGTGGATATGGGATTTTGAGGTTTCTTTGACAGTTTGCGGTGGTCAGGAAAAAATGTTAACAATTAAATCTGACCCCATAATCATTCGACTTTCCGTTATTTTCTCTTCACTAATAATCCTGATTAACGCGCATTCAAATACATTTGAAAGCCAGCCCGATATGCTATAAATTCTATTTAGATAAATTGTTCATGCCTTAAAGATATAATGGAGGCTGTCATGACTGAAATAAAGACCGCTAATATCATTCTTACAAATAAAGAACTGGACCTCATGCACGCCTTCTGGCGCGCGGCGAATTATCTATCTGTGGGGCAAATATATATGTATGCAAATCCGCTACTCAGAGAGCCTTTGAAGCTTGAACATATCAAACCGCGGCTTCTTGGCCACTGGGGCACAACACCCGGACTCAATTTCATTTATGTTCATCTTAACCGTGTAATCATAAAGCATGACCTGAATATGATCTATGTATGCGGACCCGGACATGGAGGTCCTGGGATGGTCGCCAATACATACCTTGAAGGTACATACAGCGAGGTATATCCGAACATATCACAGGATGAGGAGGGCATGAGGAGACTGTTTAAACAGTTTTCCTTTCCGGGCGGAATCCCAAGCCATGTAGCTCCAGAAACCCCCGGTTCCATTCATGAAGGAGGAGAACTGGGATATTCCGTATCACATGCATTCGGGGCGGCTTTTGACAACCCGGACCTGATCGTCGCCTGCGTAGTAGGTGACGGAGAAGCCGAGACAGGCCCTCTTGCCGCATCCTGGCATTCCAATAAATTTCTCAACCCCGTGCATGACGGAGCGGTCCTTCCGATTCTGCATTTAAACGGATACAAGATAGCCAATCCTACCATACTGGCGCGTATCAGTCATGATGAGCTGAAGAACCTGTTTATCGGGTATGGATACAAGCCTCATTTTGTTGAAGGCTCTGACCCTGTGACGATGCACCAGCTCATGGCAAAGACAATGGAAAAAGTCATCAGAGAGATAAAATCGATACAGAAAAAGGCGCGGACCACCGGGATGGCAAAACGTCCTGAATGGCCCATGATAATTCTCCGGAGCCCCAAGGGATGGACAGGGCCGAAAGAGGTGGACGGCAAAAAAACGGAAGATTTCTGGCGCTCGCATCAGGTCCCTTTTTCCGAGATGGCGGCTAAACCCGATCACGTAAAACTCCTTGAAGACTGGATGAAGAGCTATAAACCGGAAGAACTCTTTGATAAAAACGGGACCCTCAAACCCGAACTCGCGGAACTCGCGCCAAAGGGAGTGCGCCGTATGGGCGCAAACCCCCATGCAAACGGGGGCATCCTGTTGAAGGCCCTCAGGATGCCGGACTTCAGGGACTATGCCGTAGAGGTAAATAAACCGGGACAGGTCATTGCCGAATCTACCCGAGAACTGGGCAAGTTTCTCCGTGACATAATGAAGCTCAACATGGATAGCAGGAATTTCCGCGTCTTCGGACCTGACGAAACCGCGTCAAACCGTCTCGGCGCGTTATTTGAAGTTACCGGTAAGACATGGATGGATGACACCATCCCCGAAGACGACAACCTTTCCCCTGACGGACGGGTCATGGAGATACTGAGCGAACATACATGCCAGGGCTGGCTGGAAGGATACCTCCTTACAGGCCGGCACGGATTCTTCTCCTGCTATGAGGCGTTCATTCATATTATTGACTCCATGTTCAACCAGCACGCAAAGTGGCTGAAAGTAACCGGCAGCGAAATCCCGTGGCGACGTCCCATAGCATCGCTGACCTACCTCCTTACCTCCCATGTCTGGAGGCAGGACCACAACGGATTTTCACACCAGGACCCCGGTTTTATCGACCACGTTATTAATAAAAAGGCGGAGGTAATCCGCGTCTACCTCCCCCCCGATTCAAACACGCTCCTCTGCGTGGCCGATCACTGCTTAAGGAGCAGGAACTACGTGAATGTCATTATCGCGGGCAAACAGCCGGCCCTTCAGTACCTGAGCATGGACGAGGCCATCAAACACTGCAACGCCGGTGTGAGTATCTGGGAGTGGGCAAGCAATGACAAAGGTTCGGAACCTGATGTCGTCATGGCATGCGCCGGAGACGTTCCCACGCTTGAGACGCTGGCCGCTGTCCAAATCCTGCGCGAACATACTCCTGATCTTAAAATCAGGGTGGTGAATATTGTTAACCTGATGAAGCTCCAGCCCCGGAGTGAACATCCTCACGGCCTGTCTGACAAAGAGTTCGATATCATCTTCACAACCGACAAACCGATTATATTTGCATTTCACGGCTACCCCTGGCTTATCCACCGCCTGACATACCGGAGGACAAACCACAAGAATCTTCACGTTCGCGGTTATAAAGAAGAGGGCACTACAACCACTCCCTTTGACATGGCGGTGCTGAACGACCTGGACCGTTATGATCTCGTAGCCGACGTTATCGACCGCGTTCCCGGGCTGGGATATCACGCCGCCTATATGAAACAATACGTGAGTGACAAGCTGATTGAACACCAGGAGTATATCAAAAAATATGGACAGGACATGCCGGAGATTCTGAACTGGAAGTGGGGGCTGAAGGACTGATTCGATGAATTTGTAAGATACGGTGAAGGGGCTTGGCGTGCCATAAACCTAAAAACGGCATTTAGCCACTGACTTTCACTGACTATTATTAATAATAAAGTGTGTTGTGTTAAGTTCTTTTATCACCCTTCCGGTGAATCATGAGGTATTCATAACTTTTCAATTCATTGCTTTTTATCTGTGTTGGTCTGTGGCCAACTGCTTTTTATAGGATAAACCTACAGACAGGTTACCACCTTCACTGCCTCTTCTGCAAGAACACCGGCCTCATCAACGGGAATGACCCACACATCGATTCCGCTGTTGCGGGTGCTGATAAGTCCCTCTTTGCCAATAGTGATATCATTGGCGCCATCGTCAATCTCAATTCCGCACCACTGCATGCCGTCAAGGATCTTACGGCGTATCACCGGAGCATTTTCGCCGATGCCGCCCCCGAATAACAGTGCGTCAATGCCCCCCAGAGCCGCCGCGTAAGCGCCAATGTATTTCTTTGCGCGATAGCAGTAAAGCTCAACAGCAAACCTTGCATCAGGAGCATCTGATGCAAGCAGTGCCTTCATATCCCCGCTTACCCCCGATACCCCGAGAAGTCCCGAGGAATTGTTGAGCAGCTTTTCCACCTCAAAAGGGGTAAACCCCGCGGTTCCGATTAAATAAGAGACCAGTCCCGGATCAAGGTCTCCCGGGCGCGTGGCCATCATCAGTCCTTCAAGCGGGGTAAAGCCCATGGATGTATCCACAGCCTTCCCATTCTTGACAGCTGTGATGGAGCAGCCTGCACCGAGTTGAAGAGAGATCAACCGGTCTTTCCCCTGCGTGTCAGGCTGGAGTTCCTTCCAGCGTGCCGCCATTGCGCCGTGGGCTATCCCGTGAAAGCCATACCTGCGGATCTTATGCGTCTCGCAAAGTTTTTTTGGTAATGCGTACGTCTTCGCTACGTCCGGAAGGTCAGCGTAAAAGGCGGTGTCAAATATCGCTGTCTGGGGAATTTCATCTCCACAAACTTCACCACATGCCCTGATCCACGCAAAGGCATAAGGATTGTGCAGGGGGGCGAGTGAGGAGAGCCGTTCGATTTCATCCACAACCTCGGGAGTGATAAGACAGGAGGTGATAAACTTTGTACCGCCGTGGACGACCCGGTGTGCCGCAAGAGAGATCTCTTTAATGTCATTGTTTCTGAAGAATGCTTCGAGGAGTACGCGTGGCTCATTTTCTCTTGTTTTAAAATAAGAGGATGCGATTCTTTTCTGATCACCTTTCTCATAAGAAAAAGCTTCCAGTCTTACAGAGGAGCTTCCCGTATTGATTGTAAGGATCACCATGTTAACACTATAAAGAGAACAAAGTCTTCTTAAGCATGATGCCTCCTATTATTAATACTGCATTAAACCTAACTTAATTAATCGGCTCCTTAAAAGTAAAGCTGTGCTGAATTTAAAGGTTTGTGCTGGAACAGGGTTGTAAACTATCCCATTCTTATTGATGTCGCCGTTTAATGAGCAAAAAACTTAACTAGTGCTAATGAAAAAACCCCTATTCTTGCATTCACAGGAATAGAGGAGTTTTTTAATGGCTCCCGGGGAGGGATTTGAACCCCCGACAAGATGATTAACAGTCATCCGCTCTGCCAGCTGAGCTACCCGGGAATATATTTATTTTTGGAGCTGCTGCCCGCCCAACAAACTGGCGGGCAAAAGCCACTCGGACTATAATAAGTCAATAATAACAGACTATAAAGCTGATTTACCTAAATCTATGATGCCTTTTATTATCTTCTATATAAATACTCTGCTTTTCTGACTCTTAATAAAGTTTTCAGCTTTAAGTGCTTCTTGTTTCGTTTTATATTATTTACTATAGACTAACTTCCAATCAGAAGCTATTTCAGTATATTTTTCTCTACCAGAATTATGATGAAATATCCGTTTCTCAATGTCAGCCGTCTGACCTATATATATCTTATCGGTTCTTTCACTTCTAATCACATAGACTGAGAACATTACAAATTTACAAGGTTGCCATCCCACGCCTTAGGCGGACAGCTGCCCGCCAAACAAACCGGCGGGTAAAAGCTACCCGGGAATATATCTATTTTGGAGCAGCCAACCTCCTGATGCTTCGAAATTATCTACCCTCTGATAACATCGGTTTAGCGTATAATAGAACGTTATATTATATAGAATAAGGGGTTACTTATTCAATAGTAGCTGAATACTCTTCATTAATAGAAAAAGATGAAAATGTCACTAAAAATACTTGGCGCTCTGGTATTGTGCCTGCTCCTGATCCAGACATTTACAGAAAAAACATTTCAGGCTGAAGAGACGTATTCAAACCCGGTTCTGGTTGAGACCTTTACCATAAGCAGGAACAGTCCTGATAATTTCTCAGGTGTGCTCGGCATCGGAGATCCCTCTGTTATTCTCCATGACAGTACATACTATCTCTACCCGACCGGGGACAACAACGGCTATGACGTTTATATCTCTGCTGATCTGGTCAACTGGAGCAAGGGACCAAGGGTATTCACGTCTTCCGAGCCCGGGGTCTGGGCGCCGGATGTCTTCTATAATGCCGATGACAGGAAGTTTTACCTGTATTACACGGTTAACAGGCAGATCGGTGTAGCGGTTGCTGATCAGCCGGATGGAAAGTTTTCTGAACGGGGAAAACTGATAAAAGGTGCAATTGACGCTCACATGTTTCATGATGAAGACGGAAAATACTATCTCTATTATGTGACTTATCCGGGCTTCCGTATCTACGCTCAGACGATGGAAAACCCGACTGCAATTAAAGGCCTACCTATTGAGATACTATCTCCGTCTGAGCCGTGGGAGAAGCGGCCCTACCCGCTCACTGAAGCCCCATGGATGTTGAAACACAAAGGTACATATTACCTTCTTTATTCCGGAGGAGGAGCTGATACGCAGGATTACGCTATAGGCTACGCTACTTCTAATAACCCGACGGGACCTTTTACCCGATATCCGGGAAACCCCATCATGCATAAAGGTGACGGGATATTCGGTCCGGGACACGCAAGTGTTACTAAAGACCTTAGGGGAAATCTATGGATGGTTTATCATCAGCAAAGAGACGGTTCAAAAGGATGGGACAGGATTATCTGCATAGATCCCATCACTATTGATATTGGAGGGGTCTTGCATGGAAAAGCAACCCGTGGAGTAACGCAACCTCTGCAAATAACTATGAAGTAGTATTATGAATCACCATGCGGCACCAGAAGTAGGCCCCCACTGCTTCGCTTGCTTGTACCCATTTTTTGATTTGCTATTGTAAATCATTTGGTAGCGAAGCAAAGCGGTGGGGGAGACTACAGGGAATTATCAAATTTAATAATAAAAAAGCTCAGGAATTACCCTGAGCTTTTTTATTATAGTAATGATATAAGCCTACTTATCTTCTGCCTTCACCTCTTCAGCCCAGCATGCCTCCTCTTTCTGGAGTCTTGCCCACTCACTGTCAACCTTCTCCTGGGCCTGTTTAAGCATCCACTCATTTTCAGGGGAAAACATATGCTTGAACCTTCCCTGGGGTTTCAGGAAATCAACAAGAGGCTTCTTCTCTTTAGGCTTTGAAGTTATCCGTGGTACCCCGTTCACGATCTCATAAAGAGGCCAGTAGCAGGTCTCAACAGCCAGTCTTGAGAGCAGGATCGCGTCATTTGTTCTGGACCGCCATCCACGGTTGCAGGGTGAAATTACGTTGAGGAATTTAGGGCCTTTAATCTCAAACGCCTTCTGTACCTTCTTCATCAGATCCATCCAGTGTGACGGAGATGCCTGGGCTACATAAGGTATGCCGTGGGCCGCCATGATTCTCGTGAGGTCTTTTCTCTGCTGTAACTTGCCGGGGATCACATCTCCCGCTGGACACGTAGTAGTATTAGCTCCAAACGGAGTCGCGCTTGAGCGCTGGATACCGGTGTTCATGTAAGCGCCGTTGTCATAACATATGTACATCATGTCATGACCGCGCTCCATCGCTCCTGAGAGGCTCTGGAGACCGATATCATAAGTCCCGCCGTCACCGCCGAATGCTACAAACTTCACATTCCTGTCTTCCAGCTTTCCCTGCTTTACAAGAGACCTGTACATCGCTTCAACCCCGGATATGGTCGCCGCGGCGTTTTCAAACGCGCTGTGGATCCAAGGGATCTTCCAGGAGGTGTATTCCTGAATGCATGTGGAGACCTCAAGGCACCCTGTGGCGTTTGACGCTATAATGGGGTAGTCGGTTGCCATGAGAACCTGCTTCACTACAATAGGCGCTCCACATCCTGAACACAGTCTGTGGCCGGATGCAAGCCTTACTTCTCCCTTTGCAAGCTCTCTTAATTTTAATGATTTTGGTTTTACTGCTGTAGTCATATCATTACCTCACTGAAATTAGTTGTTAGTTTTTAGTTGTAAGTTTTTAGTCTGACAACTGAAAACTGTTTATTTATTCCCTCACCCCGATATATTCTTTAATTGTCCTGACTTTTCCGGTTTCAGCAATCTTCACCAGTTCATCGATCACCTGCTCCGCCTGGTCAGGGAGGTAGTCCCTGCCGCCGAGTCCGAATATCTTGTTTATCATGGCGGGTTTAGTATCCATGGACATTACCGCACCGGCAATCTCGGAGAATAACGGGCCGTAGCCTCCAAAGGAATCGGCCCTGTCCAGAACAGCTATCGCCTTCAGGTGTTTTAGCGCGTCGGCCACTGGGCTTCAGAAGGCCAACCTTGACGCCTTTATCCCTGTACTGGTCAATTATATCCTTGGTGGTGCCGGCGGCCGAACTCATGACGACAATCGCTATCTCAGCGTCTTCGAGCCTATATGTTTCAAACAGACCGTACTCTCTGCCGGTCATCTTTTTAAATTCCGCCGCAACCTCAAGTACAACACCCGAAACCCTGGTCATGGCCTCATGCTGTGCCCTCTTATACTCGTGATACAGGTCGGTGAGAATCAGG
>CAXMSH010000026.1:3287-9611 GCA_964195875.1 Thermodesulfovibrionia bacterium | reverse complement strand
TTATCATCTCACGGAGTTCCTTGCCGACCTTGAAATAGGGAACCTTCTTCGGCGGAACATCAACGGATTCGCCCGTCTTTGGATTCCTGGCCTTTCTTGCCTTTCTGCTGCGGAGTTTAAAATTACCAAAGCCCCTGATCTCCACCTTACCGCCTTTTGCAAGTGCCTCCTTGATACTACCAAAGATAGTTTCTACTACTAACTCTGTCTGTTTTTTTGTAAGACCTTCCACCTTTGCTGCTATCTTCTCAATAAGAACTGACTTTGTCATAAGCTCCCCCTCTCTGTTTCCCCGTATATTATTATTCAGTTGTAACTACTCAGTGCTCCCCCTTTGGAAAAGGGGGATTAAGGGGGATTTTATGGACAAATTTATTAAGAAATCTCCCCTAACCCCTCTTTGGCAAAGAGGGGAAAAATATACCTGAGCAGTTACACTCAGTTAATCATAACAACGGTTCTGATATGCAATCCGGATTAAACCGGACTGCATTGCAATATATATAAATACGCTCATCTATTGTCACAAAATTTCAAGGTGTAAGTAAGTATTTCAGTCTTATAGCCGGGAAGGCCTCTTTGATCAATTCGTCAGGAAGATTCCCTCTGATAATATCCAGAAAGCTGAATTTTTTTGTCTTGTAAACTACCTCAGGCTTACCTTCTATTTCACTTATCTTTCCGGCTAACCGGATAGCGTCTTCAAGGTTTCCAAGCTCATCGACAAGGCCGAGTTCCTTTGCCCTCCTCCCGGTGAAGATACGACCATCGGCAAGTTTCCTTATAACAGCAATCTCCATACCCCTGGCATCTGAAATGGCCTTAATGAACTGGTCATGAACGTCATCAAGCACCGCCTGGAGTATCTCTTTCTCTTCATCAGTCATTGTTTTGAACATTGAACCAATATCCTTGTGTTCTCCGCTCTTTATCACTTCAGTCTTCAGGCCTATCTTATTCATCAATCCTTCAACGTTGGGAATCTCCATAATTACCCCTATGGAGCCTGTAAGTGTTCCGGGGTTAGCCACTATCATGTCGGCGGGGGAGGATACATAATAACCGCCTGATGCGGCTACAGAACCCATTGACACTACGATCTTCTTCTTTCCCTTGATCTTTACCAGCTCTTCATAGATCTCCTGTGAAGGGGCTACCCCTCCACCGGGACTATCTACCCTAAGTACTATGGCCTTAACAGAGGCGTCTTCAGAATGCTCCTTTAACTCTTCAATAATACTTTTTGAGTCAAGAATCACACCTTCAATACGTATAAGGGCAACCTTTTCCCCAATCGGAAGCTTATGGCTAAATGTTAACATCAGACTGAGAACAGCCGCGATAAAGATTATGACTGCGAAGAATACCAGGATCTTCTTCATATCCTGAACCAACCTGACGACAACAGGTTGCCCTTACAGGAAGTCATTTAACCAGGCTCAGGCCTATCTTCCTGCCCGCGGTGTCAACACTTACTATCCTGACAGTCAATTCTTCCCCTGCCTTATATGTGGTGTCAATATGCTCATCAGTAAAATTATCAATTTCATTAGCGTATACCAGCCCCTCAACCCCGTCCTCAAGCTCAACAAATATGCCGGGATCTGATATATAAACCACCTTGGCACTAACTGAATCTCCTGGTTTGAATTTGCCGGGAATCTCCTCGACCCAGGGATCCGGCGAAAGGTCTTTAAGGCTTACGGACATCCTCTCCTTTTCAGGTTCAATACTCAGTACGACCGTTTCAATCTGCTGTGCTTTTTTAAGTACATCAGACGGGTGCTTTATGTGCTTAACCCAGGAGATATCTGAAATATGCAGCAGTGCGTCTACTCCTTCATCCAACCCGATAAACGCCCCGAAATCTGTAAATCCCCTGACAGTTCCGCTGATCCTCTGTCCGATCGAATACTTTTCTTTTATTACTTCCCATGGGTTGGGCTTAAGCTGTTTAATGCTTAATGATATTCTCTGGTCGGCCGTGTTTAATTTGAGTACGACAACTTCCACAATGTCCCCTACAGAGAAATATTTTGAAGGTTTCCTGATCTTCTCGGTCCAGTCCAGTTCAGATACATGCACTAGCCCCTCAACACCTTCTTCAAGTTCAACAAATATGCCGTAATCCGTAATATTAATAACCTTGCCCTGGAGTTGCTTGCCGGAGGGATATTTTTCTTCTGCCAACTCCCATGGGTTAGGTTCTTTCTGCTTATAGCCTAGAGTTACCTTCTTGGATTCACTATCAAAAGAGAGGATAATTACTTCAATAACATCCCCTAAACTGAGAAGCTCGCTTGGATGGCTTATCCTTCCCCATGACATATCAGAAATATGCAACAGACCGTCTATGCCTCCAAGATCAACAAATGCTCCATAATCAGTAATATTCTTTACAGTACCCTTGATTAGATCTCCTTCTTTGAGTTTAAGAAGGGTATCCTCCCTGAGTTTGTTACGCTCTTCCTCAAGAATGACGCGTCTTGAAAGAATTACGTTTGTTTTTTTATCATTTAACTGTATTACCTTGAAAGGACAACTCTGCCCTATCAGGTGATCTGAGTTCTTCAGAATTTTCAGGTCTATCTGTGACCCCGGCAGAAAAGCCTTTACCCCGTTGATATCTACAGTCATTCCCCCCTTAACTTTCCCGGTAATCTTACCTTCGATAGGCAGGTTATTCTCAAATGCATCTTCGATCAACTCAAGAGATTTTACCCCCTCTGCCCTCTGCCTGGATAGTCTAATGAAGCCGTCCTTGTGTTTAAAGCTTATTATATAAACAGGCAGGGTATCTCCGGGCTTTAAACTCTTGTGCTCTTCCTCGGTTATCTCTCCAATTGGGATAAAGCCTTCGGATTTTATTCCCAGGTCTACAATTACACCGTCATCACGTCTCTGGACAACCTTGCCCTTGACTACTTCCCCCTCATGCCGTACTTTAAAAGTATCTGCGTATAGTTTTTCAAGGTCTTCTCTTTGCAGTTCCATAACTATATATTATATTACCTCCTGAGAGAAATTTCTCTGATTTTTTTTTCGACATCCTGAATGATCCATTCAGGAGTTGAAGCTCCTCCTGTTATACCGACCTTTTCAATTCCCCTGAACCATCCTTCCTGAAGCTCATCAGAGGTCTCTATATGATATACGTTATTACATACTTTTGTTGAAAGAGCAGCGAGCTGTGTTGTATTTGCGCTATTTTTGCCGCCTGCCACAATAACGACATCCACTCTGGCCGCAAGGTCCCTTGTCTCCTTAACCCTCATCGCTGTGTAGTCACAGATCGTGTTATGAATCTTGACCTCCCTTGCTGAACTTATGACCTTCATCGCGATATCCCTGAACGTTTCAAAGCGCTGAGTAGTCTGTACAATCAAACCGACCTTCTTTGTTAAAGGCGGCAGGAATTCTTCGTGATTTACAACAACTACACTGTCTCCTGCAAAACCTATAAGCCCCTGTACTTCGGGGTGTTCTTTGTCACCTACGATAACAACCTGGTATCCATCTTTCTTCAGTGTCTCGGCATATTGCTGGGCCTTCTTGACAAACGGACATGTCGCGTCAATCAGGGTATACCCCATACTGGAAATTTCATGATAACTTTCCGGGGGGATACCGTGGGTCCTTATAATAAGCGTTTTTATAGCGGGAGAATAGAGATCATCTGTAGGATTTATACCCGACTGCCTGATCTTCTCTATTACCTGCGGATTGTGTATCAGGGGGCCATATGTATAAACTCCCTCACGCATTTCATTCGAGATTTCAAAGGTGATGTCAATAGCGCGTTTCACCCCGAAACAGAAACCTGCTTTTTCAGCTATTATTATCTCCATAGTTCCGTATAAAGCCTTTTCGCTGCAAATTCCAGTCACAGATTATCTGCCGCCTTCATAAAATATACGGGCTAATAACCCGTAACGGATAGTTGCTATGATAATGTAAAAGTTAGAAAACCTCTATGGCAATCAGAAACGTATATCCAAGAATGGGATTCCGAACAGGCCCCCTCTGTTGTTGAAGGCGCTTTCCCGCGGTTTTATAACAGCTGACATAACTTGTTGGATATGTCGTTATATAAGAGGTGGCACTAACAGCTTGTTTCTATTGTATATTAAGTATGCATATGCATGTCAAATATTGATGGCGTCGTAAAAAGTCCGATCTACTGCGTTGCAGCGCATTTTGAAATCCTCGACATACTATATGTATAGTCTCGGCTTTAAAAATACAATACGCCTTGTATATCGAAATTTTTACTTAGCCATCCCATGACTTTTTACGAGTGCATTATTATTAATAGTTCAAAAACATCAGAACAGGGAGAACAATTATGATATCAGGATGTTCATCACGCCGCAACAGGTCATTTTATGTTTTACTTATTTTCATTACCAGTCTGATTATTTTTATACTTACAAGCCTGCAGCCCTCAACACATGCCAGGGCTTCCGTAATCTCAGATGAATCTACGGAGTTCCTTAAAAACACCGGCAAGGCGATGGCAGAGCTTGCGGAGGCCGTCAAGCCCGCAATAGTTAACATCTCTACAACACGGACCGAGAAAATATCAGAAAGCCAGTTTGCCCCATTCTTCAATGACCCCCTCTTCAGAAAGTTCTTTGGTGACAGGCGCGGCGATGGAGGATTTCCTAAAGAACGAAAGACAGCAAGCCTTGGTTCAGGAGTCATCGTATCATCAGACGGTTATATTCTGACCAATAACCACGTGATCAAGAACGCTGACGAGATAAAAGTTCTTCTCTCAGACAAGAGGGAGCTCAAGGGTAAAATTATCGGATCTGACCCTAAGACAGACATCGCGGTTATAAAGATAGAGGCTGCAGACCTGCCTCAAGTAACATGGGGGGACTCTGACATCTTAAAGGTGGGAGAGATAGTGCTTGCTATAGGAAATCCATACGGCCTTAACCAGACAGTTACCATGGGAATCGTCAGCGCTGTGGAGAGGGTTAATATGGGGATCGCGGACTATGTTGATTTCATACAGACAGACGCAGCCATAAACCCCGGAAATTCAGGAGGAGCGCTTGTAAACGCGGGGGGTGAACTTGTCGGCATCAATACCGCTATCTTCAGTACAAGCGGAGGATACCAGGGCATAGGTTTTGCAATACCCAGCAACATGGCAAAAAATGTAATGGAGAGCCTTATAACAAAAGGTAAAGTTGTCAGGGGATGGCTCGGGGTATCAATACAGCCCATCTCCCCGGAACTTGCACTGCAGTTTCAGCTTGAGAATGAAGAAGGGTCACTTGTTGGAGACGTAATAGAAGGCAGTCCTGCACAGAAGGGCGGAATTATGCGTGGTGACGTAATAATAGGGATTAACGGTGAAAAGGTTACAGAACCCCATGACCTCAGGAATCTAATCGCAAACACTCTTCCAGGTGAAGCTGTTGTGATTAATGTGATAAGAGACGGACGTGAAATAATACTTTCTGTTACCTTGACCGAACTCTCAGCTGAACCGCAGGAAGAAAGCTCTGCCGGAAAAGAATACGATAACTCCCTCAGGGGTGTAACCGTTCAGGACCTTACCCCGGAGATTTACAAACGGCTCGATATACCCGAGAAGATCCGCGGTGTTATTATAACAGGCATTGAGGACGGAGCCCCTGCAGAATTAAAGCTCATGCCGGGTGATGTTATACTTGAAATCAAGAGAAAAGCAATTACAGGCAATGATGATTATGACAGGATTGTTTCAGGTATAGCTCCTGATGAGAACATACTGATGTTGATCTTCAGAAGGGGTTCGTCAATCTTTGTTACTATAGACGGGGAGAGTGCTGAAGAGGAATAAGGTGAGGAAAGTGGGGTTCCGTCCCACACCCGGGGTCATTTTCTTACTTGTCTAAGAAAACGAACCAAAAGAAGGACACCCCGAGTTTGTTTCTTATAGATCTGTTTCACTCCTGCCGGGTAAATTCAAAAAACTCATCCCAAACATCGGGACTCAAACAGTTTTGAATTTTTAACCCCGGCAATCACTTACAGACCTGCAACAAACAATGGGGAGATCGGATAATGAAACCCTTTGATTGTTTTAGGGATGGTTCAGGACTTAACACGTTAAGAATTCAAAACTGTCTGAGCGAAGTGAGTTTTTTGAATTTAGCGTTCAGTCCTGAATCAGACTGTTAAAAAACAATCACGGGCGGCCTTTGTTGGTTACTTATTTGGCCGCGCAAATAAGTAACTCCGCCTGAAAGGCATTATTGAAGAAGTTTGGGAAAGCGCTCACATGACTTGAAAACACTTATAGTATCTACCACAATTAATCATTTA
>CAXMSH010000026.1:0-3246 GCA_964195875.1 Thermodesulfovibrionia bacterium | reverse complement strand
GGATATTATACTTCCTTGCGATCTTTTTGCAGTCCTCATACTCCGGGATCGCCTTAAGCACTTTTCCGCCAAGGCTTGATAATTTCAAGTTGATATTACCGAACCTGGTCTTTACAGTCTTTATCTCACGCTCAAGCACCTGCCTGCCCACAGTATGAAACCTGACACCGATGCTTGTGGTCTCAGTTAATATGATCTTTGCAAGCTCATTCTTATCATCCTCATGAGAGAGAACTGTAAGCTTAACACCGGGTCTGCCCTTCTTCATGATAATATTTGTAAGGAAGACATCCAGCGCACCTGCCTTAAAGAGTCCCTCCATCACGTATTCATAGACCTGTGGATTCATGTCATCAATATTTGTCTCAATAACCGTTACGCCCTCTTCTGACTTCAACGCAGTATCTCTTATACCTGTCCCCACAAAGAGCCTCAGCACATTAGGCTGAGTCCTGAAATTCTTACTTCCGGCACCTATACCTATAGTGGAAACTTCCATATCAGGAAACGGCGTAAAACCCCTGGCAAGAGTCGATACTATAACCGCCCCTGTAGGTGTTGTAAGTTCATGCTGAATACCTGAAGAATAAAGAGGTGTGCCTCTTAATATTTCTACAGTTGCCGGAGCAGGTACAGGCAGTAAACCATGGGCGGTCTTTACTGAACCGCTCCCGACATTTAAAGGCGATGCATAGACTTCCTTGATTCCCAGAATATCAAGACCTATAAGTGCTCCGAATATGTCAATGATACAGTCCACAGCACCTAACTCATGAAGGTGAATGTTCTGAAAACTCCCGCCATGAACCCTGGCCTCTGCCTGAAATAGTCTCTTAAAGATAGAAAGGCCCTGTCTTTTTATTTTAATTGAGAGAGTTGATGCCTTTATTATTTTTTCTATATCTTTCCATTGCCTTGCATCTGTGTTCTGAGATCTTTGTTCTGTATTCTTAATTATTACATCAACCTTCGTAGCGGCAAATCCGGACCTCTTAACCTTCCCTGCCTCTAATCTATATCCCTTTAACGGGAGGCGTGATAACTCCTTTTTGAGCTTCTCAAGAGGCACCCCGGCATCAACAAGAGCGCCAAGGATCATGTCACCGCTTATTCCTGAGAAACAGTCAAGATAACAAATACTGTTTGATGATGAAAGGTTTTTTCTGGCTGTTTTTTTCATTATAATACGAGCAGTTAGGTATTATTACTTAATCTGTATTTTTATCCAATTGTTAGTTTTTAATTTTTAGTTATCAGCTGTCAGTTGTTAGTTGTCAATCACCTATAACCCATGACCCATTACCTATTTTTATTACCTATCACCCATTTGTCAGTTGTTAGTTTTCAGTTGTTAGTTGTCAGTTTTATGTTTTCAATCACCTATAACCTATGACCTTTTATCTTTTATCTTTTATCCGTTACCTATGACCCATGACCTATCACCCATAACCTATTATTTATCACCTATTACCTATTCTTTATTACCTATTTCAGAGTTAACATATTTATCTTATGCGCCAGTACCCCTGCTCCAAAACCGTTATCAATATTCATAACAGCAATACCCGGAACACATGAGTTTAGCATCGCGAAGAGAGTTGTTATTCCTGCAAGGTTTGCACCATATCCCACAGATGTCGGTACCGCGATAAGAGGCTTGTCAGTCATACCGCCTACCACCGAAGGAAGAGCTCCTTCCATTCCGGCGACAACTATAAGCACCTTTGCGTCTTTTAATGAATCCTTCGCTTCCATAAGTCTGTGGAGGCCTGCGACACCGACGTCATATGTTATCTCAACCCTGCTTCCGAGAAAATCAGCTGTTACCGCTGCTTCTTCAGCAACTGGGATATCGGATGTGCCGGCTGTTATAACGGCAACAAAGCCTTCTTTCTTCTTTGACCCCCCTGCGACAATTACCCCCGACTTGGCATGAAACACCGCTTTTATTTTATGCTTCCCGCATAAGGTGCCAATCTTCTGATACACAGTTTTTGATGCCCTGGTTATAAAGAGCTTCCCGCTCCTCTTCAGGATAGAATCAGATATTGATACAATATCCTTTAGATCCTTTCCTTCAGCATATATCACCTCAGGTATGCCGTGTCTTAATGTCCTGTGATGATCAACCTTGGCAAAACCCATATCCTCGTAGGGAAGATGTTTCAGACTGTCAAGAGCTTTTAAGACCGGGACCTTCCCAGACTTAACCGATTCGAGTATTTTTTTTATCTTCTTGATGTCCATGTTTGTTATAGGGTTCAAGGATTCAAGGGGTCAAGGATTCAAGTGAAGAAACTCTCTCGTTTCCCTGTAACTTAATCCCTCGAATCTAGAAGCAAGTTGATGTTTACCCGCCTCTGTAGGCATTTGAACCTTTGTCCCTTCATCCTGTCCCGTGGCGAAGCTTTACGGGATATGTCTTATTTTTCTGAACCGTGAACTGTCAACCGGCAACTGTTAACTGTCTTATCAATATTCCGACTTAAGGCTCCTTGACATCAGTTCTCTGACAACCTCTTTTGGAGGCTTATCTTCATTAATTGTTTTATATACCTGTTCAACTACAGGCATATCCACATTGTATTTTTTTGCAAGCTCATACGCTGATTCAGAAGTTGCGATACCTTCAGCCACCATTGACATGCTTCCAACAATATCTTTCAGCTTCTCTCCCCTTCCAAGCCTTGTACCAACTGTATAGTTCCTTGATAAAGAACCTGTACATGTAAGCACAAGGTCCCCGATACCGCTCAAGCCGCTGAATGTCTTCTCCTTTGCGCCCATTGCTGATCCAAGACGTATTATCTCCGCGAGTCCTCTTGTAATAAGTGCGGCCCTTGCGCTTGAACCGAGGCCGAGGCCATCAGATATACCGGATGCAATGGCCATGACATTCTTAAGTGCGCCTCCAATCTCAACTCCGACAACATCGGTATTGGTATATACCCTGAAATGATCTGTATTAAAAACCTTCTGAAGCTCATTAACCTCTTCTTCCGATTCACTTGCTATCGTTACCGCGGTCGGCTTCTTTATGGTTACCTCTTTGGCAAAACTGGGGCCTGAGAGAGCCGCCGCTTTACGCCCGGTCAGTTCTTTAAGTACTTGAGAGACTGTCAGCAGAGTGCCATTCTCTATCCCCTGTGAGGCGGGTACCAGATACGCTCCTTCAGGGATAAAGGATACAACATGCTTAAAGACACTCCTTGTGTGCTGGGTCGGTATAACGCTGAGGACCAGCTC
>CAXMSH010000025.1:252-9697 GCA_964195875.1 Thermodesulfovibrionia bacterium | reverse complement strand
GAAGGAACTTTCGCGATTTAATGAGATTGGCGTTAGTGTACATCAGGGACAGAAGATAAACAGGAAGAAATTTAATAAGATCTACCTGGAACATGATATCGTTGTTGTGGCATGCGGTGCGCATGAGCCGCTGAGCCTTCCGTTCACGGGTTCTGAAGATGCTGTCCCCGCAATAGAGTTCCTGAAAGGAATAAATTACGGAAAACTTCCCGCGCTGAAGAATAAAAGAGTTGTTGTTATCGGCGCCGGAAATGCCGGTATGGACGCCGCCTCACAGGCGTTTGAATGCGGAGCACAGTCAGTAACTGCTGTAGACGTACAGAAACCCCTCGCTTTCGGAAAGGAGATAGAAACAGCCGTAGCAAAAGGTACGGAGATCGTCTATCCCAAATTTGTCGAAAGGTATGACAGAAAAACAAAAAGACTCTATTTTAAAGATCAAACAACCATGGAGGCCGATCTTGTCATCGTAGCCGTGGGCGAAAAGCCGGTCACGGACTTCCTTCCTCCGGGAATCCACACAGAAAAAGGCTGGCTTAAGATCAATGATTCAGGACAGACGTCTGATGTCAAGGTCTTTGCTATAGGAGACGCAACAAAGCCGGGCCTCGTAACGAACGCGATCGGACAGGGAAGGGTTGCGGCAGATATCATCCATTCCCAGTTGATGCACTTTGACTATCTGCCTGAAATTAAGCAGCCGATACCTTATGAAAAGGTAAAAACAATGTATTACGAACGCTGTGAAATTGATGAGGTTTCACCTGAGAAAGAGGCTGACAGATGTCTTTCATGCGGGACATGCCGTGACTGTCACATGTGTGAAAGTGTCTGTTACTGGGGCGCTATCTCACGGGTTGAAAGGAAGGGTGAAGACCCCCCGTATGAATATGTTGTTGATGAAAATAAATGTATCGGATGCGGTTTCTGCGTCGGCACATGTCCATGCGGCGTATGGGAAATGGAAGAAAACATATAAAACCGATCTAATTTAATTTGAAATCAATAAAAGGCAGGAAAACCGATCTTATCGCCCGCAAAAATAAAGAGCTGACCGCCATTCTTGAGGTCAGCAAAGTTTTAACCACTTCCTTTAATCTCGAAAAGAACCTTTCATCAGTAATGTCGACTCTCGGTGACCTCCTGGATCTGCAGAGGGGGTGTGTATTCCTGCTGGAACCCCTGTCAAAAGAACTCCGTATTATTGCCGCCCATGGACTTACCAAACAGAATATTGAAAAAGGCAAATACCGGATAGGAGAAGGAATTGTCGGGAGTGTTCTTGAACAAAAAAGTCCAATGGTAATTCCAAACATTGGAATAGAGCCCCTGTTTCTGGATAAAACAGGGTCAAGACCTGAGAAGAACGGTATCTCTTTCCTCTGTGTTCCCATTAATTTCAAGAGCGAACCACTTGGAGTCCTGAGCGTTGACCGTATTTACTCAACGGAACATGGCAATGTTGACGATGACCTCAGGGTCTTAAATATTGTTGCGTCTTTAATAGCGCAGTTTGTAAAACTCCGGGAAAGCTACGAAGAAGTTGAAAAAGAGAAGGAAGACCTGAAGAGAGAGCTGAAAGGGAAATACAGCATTGATAACATTATCGGTCAATCAGACAGAATGCAGGAGGTATATGAGGCGGTTCACCGCGCTGCTCCAACAAAAGCCACTATTCTTTTAAGGGGTGAAAGCGGCACGGGTAACGAGCTGATAGCCACGGCGATACACTATATGAGCCTGCGGTCCAAAGGCCCTTTTGTAAAATTCAACTGCGCCTCTATACCTGAGGGGCTCCTTGAGTCAGAGCTCTTCGGCCATGAGAAAGGGGCATTCACAGGGGCAATTATCTCCAGGAGCGGTAAATTTGAGCTTGCCGACAGCGGCACCATATTTCTTGACGAGATAGGCGATCTGCCGTTTGCACTTCAGCCAAAGATACTGCGTGTCCTTCAGGAGAGAGAGTTCGAACGCGTCGGAGGACAGAAGACGATCAAGGTAGATGTCAGGATCATTACCGCAACAAGCAGGGACCTGGAGACGCTGGTATCTCAGAATAAATTCAGGGAAGATCTCTATTTCAGGCTTAATGTTATACCAATTACACTCCCTCCCCTGCGCAAAAGGGGAGAAGATATCCCGATTTTGATAGATCACTTTCTTAAGAAATTCAATAAGGAAAACAGGCGATCTGTCGTGCTGGATGAAAGCGCCTTACAGATCTTTCTCGATTACCATTGGCCAGGAAATGTCAGAGAGCTCGAAAATACCATCGAGAGGCTCGTAATTATGTCCCCATCAGAGGAGATAAGCGCCTCGGACCTTCCTGTTTCCCTGAGTATACGTCGCCCAATGGTCGATTCCCTCGTAACATCGCTCTTGACGAATATCGAGGAGATAGAGAAAAGCAATATACTCAGCGCGCTTGAAAAGACCAGGTGGGTTCAGGCAAGGGCCGCAAAGCTGATAGGGATCACCCCCCGGCAGATCGGGTATAAAATAAAGAAGTACCGGCTGGGCGAAGAAGGGTAGAAAAAGCCAAAAAAAAAGTACTGTGGCAAATAAAATGCCACAGCACCTTAAGAGGGGGATGTATAATTTTATTTTACCTCTATAATTGATTAACCTCCGTGATCTCAATCACAAATATAATTATTATTACCTAAATCTGACAATTCATCACAGCCAGAAGTAGGCGCTTCAAAGCGAGGTCTCAGAGGAACATATTGATACTAAAAAGAGAATCATCGTGGAAACGAGTGGGTAAAATACTCTGTTTTATATTGCAAGCTCTTATAAATGGTTCTTCCGGATTCTAACTCTTTGTCATACCCGTGACTCGCCTCGATTCGGCGAAGCGGGTCCTCTGGGCGGGTATCCAGTATCCAATTAAATCACCCTTCCTTTATGGTTACAAACAGCCCCTGGATTCCCGCCCAAAGCTTGTCCCCGAGGTCAGTAGTCGGGGAACATACGGGAATGACAGAATAAAGGATAGTGATAAAAACCGCTAAATTAGGTATTAATCTCACGAATACAAAATCTAATCACCTTCAAACTCAGTCTGTGAATAGACCTTATATCCCTTGTCAACCAACTTACTGTAACCCCCTATATCAGGGAGGTTAACTATAAAGGCCATCTCGGCAATCACACCACCGAGTTTTTCAATCAAAGCAGCGGCTGCCAGCGCGGTGCCGCCGGTTGCAAGCAGGTCGTCAACAAGAAGGACCCTGATCCCCTTACCTATCGAGTCCTTATGTATCTCAATTTTGTCTGTCCCATACTCAAGCTGATATTCCTGTGAGATAACCTCGGCAGGCAGTTTGCCCGGTTTTCTGATCGGCACAAAGCCCTTCCCCAGTGTATAGGCCAGCGCCCCTCCAATGATAAAGCCCCTCGACTCTATCCCGACAACAAGGTCAAAATCCGTATCGACCTTAATATACCTCTTTGTAAAATCATCAATAACAAGCCTGAAACCTATCGCATCCTTTATAAGTGTTGTTATGTCCCTGAACATAATCCCCTTTTTTGGATAATCCGGTATAGTTCTTATTCTGGACTTAATCGGCATAGTTTTCTCCTTTAATTTTTTTTAGCCACTGACTTTCACAGACTTAAGACCCGGATAATAATTCAATTACATATTCCGAAAGAAATATAAGAATATAATCCTTGAGTCCTTTATTCTTTTGTAAAAAAATGTTTTAGTCAGTGCAAGTCTGTGGCAAATGAGGCAGTTATTTTATACATGTATCATCATACTCCCTGATCTTCGGGATAACATCCATAAAAAGATTTATTACAGTGTCCGCGTTTTTCTTCATAGTCTCAAGTATCATATCCCACGTAACAGATTCCTCACCCTCACGCCAGCAGTCATAATCTGTAGACATCGCGATAGCGGCATAATGCATCTGCTTTTCCCTGGCCAGAATAACCTCGGGAACGGTGCTCATATTTATAACATCCGCGTTCCAGCTCCTGAACATATGGCTTTCCGCCTTAGTTGAAAACCTGGGGCCCTCAATCGTGATAACGGTCTTGTTCGAATGAAAAGAGACCCCCATGCCTGACGCGGATGACGAAAGCAGCTTCAACATATCAGAACAGAATGGTTCCGCCATGGCAGTATGTACCACAACGTCTTCATCAAAGAAGGTCGTCTCTCTCTTCTTCGTATGGTCTATGAACTGGTCAGGAAATACTAAATGGCCAGGCTCTATCGCTTCCCTTAAGGAACCAACAGCCGTTGAAGCAAGGATATGGGTGCATCCCTGCTCCTTGAGAGCTGACACATTAGCCCTGAAATTTACCTTTGAAGGGTATATTGAATGGTCCTTACCATGCCTGGCAATTATTACGACCTCAACACCCTCTATCTCCCCGCATGCAAGCGCCGATGTTGGTGAACCATAGGGAGTTGAAACGACAATCTCTTTTGGACCCTTTAGTATCTTCGGGTCATCAAGCCCTGAGCCGCCTATAATACCGATCTTTATCATTTATTACTCCTTCATGAAAATTGCTGGTTAACCTTATCCCCCTGTTTTCTTTGTGCAAACAAAGAAGGGGGACTTTTGTGCCTGCCTGTCCCGTAGTCTCAGCTTTAGCAGGATTGCAAAGCTTACGGGATGCCTTTGTAACTTTGTCCCTGAGTAGTTACTTTCTATGCAGTTATAAAATTATAGACTTTATCATTCGGAATATTCAATAATTGTATATCAGAATTTAAAATCTTCATGCTATCTTACAAATATCGGGAGCTTTGGATAATATGACAGACAGGCTGATCCTTTTTGACATCGACGAGACGCTTATTGATTCCGGCAGAGCAGGAACAAGGGCGCTTAACAGGGCATTTATTGAGCTCTTTAATGTAGAAGACGCCTTCAGAGATATCAAAATGGCCGGAATGACCGACCTCCAAATAATCAGAGAAGGACTCCGGATTCAAGGCCTTGCGGACAGGAATGGAGAGGTTGATATGGTGGTGAGAAGATACCTTGAACTACTTGTGATGGAGATAGAAAATCCCTGGAAAAAGGTAAAGCCCGGAGTATTTGAGATCCTTGATACCCTTGCCGGAGAGTCCGTCCCTATCGGCCTTCTAACAGGGAACCTGGAAGAAGGGGCAAGAATTAAATTAACGCCCTTTGGTCTTAACAGGTATTTTGCCGCAGGGTCGTTTGGAAGTGATGATGAGGACAGGGATATGCTCCTTCCGATAGCGATCAGGAAATTCTCTTTATTAGGGATAAATACAATACCTGAAAAATGTGTGGTAATAGGTGACACCCCAAGGGATGTTAGGTGTTCCAGTGTTCACGGCGCTCACTCCATCGGCGTTGCAACCGGTCCTTACAGTAAGGATTCCCTTATTGCTGCAGGAGCAGATATCGTGGTTGACAGCCTGGAGGAGAAAGACTCATGCCTGGATTTTATTCATAGCCTCTGAATATGTATGTTAAGGGGTAACCAATTATCAACTACAACACGAAAAAAGTATGTCTTTTAATAATTTCTGTTATAATGACAGTAAATGAGACTGTTGGACTTTGAGCCGCGGCACATACTTATATAAAATGAAGAAGCTATTAGTAACAAACGATATCAAGCCGGTATTAGAGAGAGAGAAGAATATTCTTTCGAGGAAGAAGATAGAAATATTAACAGCTTCGTCCGGGGAAGATATCCCGAGGATTCACGCTGATGAGAAGGTAGATCTCATAATTATGAACCTCAAGATGCCAGGAATGGATGGAGACGAAGTATGCACAAACATAAGAAATAATGACGCCCTGAAAAAGGTTTCAATCATTATCATCTGTGATAACGATAAATCAGAAATTTCAAGGTGTCAGGCATGCGGTGCAAACGCCTTTATAACGAATCCGGTAAATTACAAAGAAGTATTCCGTAATATCAAAAAATTCCTGTATGTAGCAGACAGGAAGGATTTAAGAATTATATTTCAGGTTTTCATTAAAGGGGCGCAAAAAGACAGGTTCTTCTTTGCAAATACAGAGAACATAAGCAATTCAGGGATACTCCTTGAGACGGATGAAGTTATTGAAAAAGGAGAGAAGACCACATGTTCGTTCTTTTTGGATAATGACCTTATAACCCTGGACGGGAAGATTATGAGGGTATCGGAGAAGGAGAACAAACTGTTCAAATACGGCATACAGTTTATTAACATAAACCTGAATACACAAAAAAGGCTGGAAGAATTTATTAACAAGAGCTGAAACCTTTAATCTCCCCCTTGAACTCCCTCTTAATCAAAGATTTTCTTCAATAGATTTGTATTGTTTAGAGTTGTTCTTAAGTAATCCAAAAGAAAACAGGATACAGTCAATTCCTTTAATTTCAATAAGTTACGATTTTACATCTCTGAAATCGAGCATAATAAAGGAGAAATAGGCTATAATAATAGCAGGTAAAATCAATCAGGAGGTCATCAATGCCAATTTATGAATATATCTGTTCTAAGTGTACCGAGAGGTTTTCCATGCTTAAGAGCATACACTCTAAGGACGACACCAGGTGTCCCCTGTGTGATTCAAATAATGTAAAGAAAATATTATCATCATTCTCTTATTCCTCAACAGAGACCGGCTTTTCTTCATCACTCCCATCACATGGGTTAGGGGGCGGAGGCTGAGGGATATCTTCCTGCTGAACCGTTGGTTCGGATAATTGCATTTGGCCGCAGATAATCACGGATAAACACCGATAAAATAAACTTATGTCCTGTATCCTGAAAGATACAGGAACCCCGGTTAATTAAGTAAAAAAAACAGGGACACTTTTTAGAATAGTGTCCCTGTTTTTTTAAAGCTTATTACAGTATAGACAGATAGTTGTCCAGCTCGAACGGATGCACCTGTGTCCTGTAATTATCCCACTCGATCTTCTTGTTAGCTATAAAACTATCAACTATATGATCACCCAGCGCCTTTCGCGCAAGATCGCTCTTTTCAATCACTTCCACGGCCTGAATGAGGTTTCCGGGCAGAGACTTAATACCCATCTTCTTACGCTCCTTTTCAGTAAGCTTGAAGATATCCGTCTCCACGGGAGCAGATAGTTCATAGCCTTTCTCAATACCCTCAAGCCCTGCCGCAAGCATCATGGAGAATGCGAGATATGGATTGCATGCCGGATCCGGAGAGCGGAGCTCTATCCTTGTAGCTACTTCTTTCCCGGGTTTATACATTGGGACCCTTACAAGTGCTGAGCGGTTTCTCCTTGCCCATGCGATATAGACAGGGGCTTCGTATCCCGGGACAAGCCTCTTGTATGAATTGACCCACTGATTTGCAAATGCCGTTATCTCAGGGGCATGCTTCAGTATACCGGCAATATATTTTTTCCCGACATCAGAAAGATGATACTCATCCTTCGCATCATAGAAGAGGTTCTTCTTGCCCTTAAAGAGAGACTGGTGAACGTGCATCCCGCTTCCGTTCTGCCCGAATAAGGGTTTTGGCATGAATGTAGCATAACAGCCGTACTTTGTTGCAACCTCCTTTACAGCTACCCTGTAAGTCATAACATTATCAGCCATCTCAAGGCCCTCGGCATATCTCAGGTCTATCTCATGCTGTGACGGCGCAACTTCATGATGCGAATATTCAACTTTTATTCCCATAGCCTCCAGCGTGTCGACCGTATCTCTGCGATGGTCACTTGCGGCATCAAGAGTGGTAAGATCAAAATACCCTCCTTTGTCCAGCACCTCGGTCCCCTGATCATCCTTAAAGTAAAAGAACTCAAGCTCAGGCCCGAGGTAGAAGGTATACCCCTTCTTCTTTATCCTCTCGAGGTTCCTCTTAAAGGCGAATCGGGGATCTCCAATATAAGGAGTTCCATCAGGGTTGAGAACATCACAGAACATCCTTCCCACTGCATGTTCACTGGGCCTCCAGGGAATAATCTGGAACGTGGAAGGGTCAGGTTTAGCAATCATGTCGCTTTCGTCTATCCTCGCGAAACCGGCTATTGATGAACCATCAAAGCCCATGCCCTCATCAAAGGCGCCTTCAAGCTCATCCCTGCTGATGGCAAAGCTCTTGATCTGTCCCAGGATATCCGTAAACCATATCCTTATGAACCTGACATTCTGCTCCTTAACAATCTTCATTACATCTGCTTTTGTCTTTGGTCTTTTGTTACTCATTTCTCCTCCTTTATTTTTTTGTTCAATCCCTTGATCAAACCGTTCAAGCTGCTTATATTACGGATGAAAATCACACATCATGCATAAATTTCTCATTGAAAAAATCTTTCATAAAAATTGAAGGCCCGTTTCTGATAGTCCGGGAATAACTTTTGGGACTGTTTTACCATCGCCGGCCCAGTCTCATCCTCTCCAAACCACTCTTCAATCATATCAGGTTTAACCTCGATATGGAATTGAAGCGCGTAAACATTATCTTTATACCTGAACGCCTGATTCTGATAGACTTTTGATGAAGAAAGTCTTACCGCTTTACCAGGCAGATCAAAAGTATCTCCATGCCATTGAAACACCTCTGCAACCGGCTGATTATCTACTGCCAGGCTGGATATGGCAGGATCCTCCATCCCTTCACTTGTAATATCAACATTATACCATCCGATTTCCTCTGTTTTGCCGGGATAAACATCCGCGCCGAGAGCATTAGCGATCATCTGGGCGCCGAGGCAGATTCCGAGAACCGGTTTTTTCTTCAGAATAAAAGACCTGATCATCGCCACTTCAAAATGCAGAAAAGGCGCTCCTGCTGACTCGTATACCGCCATGGGTCCTCCCAGGATCACAAGGTGAGTGAACTCTTTTATATCAGGGATTACCTCCTCTGTCGCGTCACAGCCGTAAAAATCGGCAACCTTATACATAATTCCCTTTGTCTTAAGATAATCTTCTATCGTACCGGGGCCTTCGTTTAAAACATTTTTTATTATTAATACATTCATTATATAATTTTACTTTTTTTTCCTTTATGCCCCTGCCTGTCGGCAGGCAGGTTTGACACTACCTGTCCCGTAGTCTCAGCTTTACGTTGACTGTAAAGCTTATGGGATGTGCCTTTGTGCCTTTTTGAGTAGTTACAATCATATATAATACCCCTGTTCCCCGTGTTCTTCAATATCCAGCCCTGTTGATTCCGTCTCCGGGCTGACACGAAGACCGGTAATAGCATCAACTACCTTGAGTATTACATACGTTGCGATAGCGGTATATGCGGCGGTCGCGATAACACCGATCAACTGCACCTGAAGCTGTCCGGAGATGCTGTTAATGCCTTGCGCGAACCCCTGTCCACTGAATATTCCAAGCCCTGTTGAAGCAAATACACCGGCCAGGAGCGTTCCGGTAATGCCCCCTACCCCATGAACAGGAAAGACGTCCAGCGAGTCGTCAACCCTGAAGACCCTCTTCATGATCGACACA
>CAXMSH010000025.1:0-242 GCA_964195875.1 Thermodesulfovibrionia bacterium | reverse complement strand
CTGCAACAATTCCGATAACAAGCGCTCCTGCAGGACCTACAAATCCGGAAGCAGGGGTAATAGTCCCAAGACCCGCAACCATGCCTGTAACGGTCCCCAGTTTAGTGGGCTTGCCATACTTTATCCACTCATAAAACATCCAGGTCATCGCACCGGCGGAAGCGGAAATATGCGTGACAAGCATCGCCATTGCGGCATCACCGTTAGCAGCCAGCGCGCTCCCTCCATTGAAACCAAACCAT
>CAXMSH010000024.1:0-9817 GCA_964195875.1 Thermodesulfovibrionia bacterium | reverse complement strand
GAATCCTGGCCCCCTGGACCCCATGAACCCTATTTAGTATTAATTTTATATGGTATCATTTTGTTATGAAGGGCGGAAAGATTCTTGTCGTTGAGGATGAAGAAAAGATAGCTGACATTGTAAGGGCCTATCTTGAAAAGGAGGGCTTTGCCGTGTCTGTAGCGGGCACTGGGCAGAAGGCGATATCCATGCTTAAGGAAGGTTTTTCTCTCGTAATACTTGATCTGATGCTGCCTGATATCTCAGGAGAGGATATATGCAGGACAATCCGTAACGACTCTGATCTGCCCATTATCATGCTGACCGCAAAGAGTGAGGAAGAGGACAGGGTAAGAGGGCTTGGGATAGGTGCAGATGATTATGTTGTCAAACCTTTCAGCCCGAGAGAGCTCGTTGCAAGGGTCAAGGCATTGTTGAGAAGAACTGGAGGGACCGGAAAGACCCTGAGCTTTAACAGGGGAGACCTTGTTATAAACTCTTCTTCTTTTGAGATCAGGAAGGGCGGGGCGCTGGTGGTAATGACGCCTACGGAGTTCAATATCCTTCATCTCCTTGCACAGCGGCCTGATCAGGTATTCACAAGGCTTCAGCTGGTCAATGTAATCCTCGGTTACGACTTTGAGGGTTATGACAGGACTATCGATGCCCACATCAAGAATATACGCCAGAAGATAGATGACAACCCCAGGACCCCTTTATACATAAAGACCATTTATGGTTTAGGATACAGGTTTATCGGTATTCCTGATGAGGACTAAACTTTTTCTTGCATTTACGCTTATCATCTTCCTGGCTATACTATCAAATATTGTCTTTGAAAGGCTCATTATAGGTGACTTTAATGATTTCATCAGAGGGAGTCAGGAAGATGATATCTACTGGGTCCTGGCTTCTGTTGAAGGAAGTTATAATGATAACGAATGGGACAAAGACTTTCTCCATGACGCGCTCCACTGGGCCATGATGCTCGGCTTTGAGGCCAATGTTGAGGATATGTCCGGCAAACAGGTTTTATCTTCTACAGATGTGCTATCCATGGTCAATCCCAATATGTTAAAGAGGATGAATTCACTCTTTAAACTTCCTTCGGGGGTAGGCGAATTTACGTGGTATCCTCTTTATGTTGAAGGGGAGGAGATCGGTAAACTGCAGATAAGACCTCTTGAAAGGCTGGGATTAATACCGGACAAAGAACAGATATTCAGGAGAAGGGGGAGGGAATTCCTTATTACCTCTTTTCTGATAGCGGGCGGCGGCGCGCTTTTTCTGGCCCTCATATTTACGATTTTCCTCTCAAATCCTGTAAGGCGTCTAACTGTTGAAGCTGAAAGGATAGCGAAAGGCGACCTTTCCGGCAGGGGACTTAAACAGAACAGCTCCGTGCTATTCAAGAAGGACGAGATTGACAGACTGACCGGTTCCTTCAACTATATGGCTGAAGCGCTGAGAAGGGAGGATGCCATCAGAAAACACCTTGCATCCAACGTGGCCCACGAGTTGAGAACGCCCCTCACCATAATAAAGGGTAACCTTGAGGCTGTTGAGGACGGGGTAATATCCGACCCTGATACGGTGATCAGGAATATAAGGACAGAGGTGGAGAGGATAATATCTCTGGTAGAGGGTATTGAGGATATTGCAAACGCTGAGGCCAGTTTCTTCGGGAAGGGGGTGCCTGAAGAGATTAACCTGGGAAAATTCATAGAATCTGTCGCAGGAGATATGAAACAGATTTTTGTGGAGAAGGGGCTTTTCATAAGGACAGTGGGTGAGCCTTTCATAGTAAAGACGTATCCCGAGAAACTGCATATAATATTAAAGAACTTTCTGACCAATTCCTTCAAATTTACTGATAAGGGCGGTGTAACCATAATATGGGGTGAAAGGAAAAGAGACAGGGAAAAGGGTTTTTATATCTCAGTTAAGGACACAGGGAGGGGAATACCGGAAGAAGACGCTTCACGGGTGTTTGAGAGGTTTTACAAGGGGAAGGGTTCGGACGGTACCGGGCTGGGACTTGCCATTGTGAAGGAACTGATTGAGGTAATGGAAGGAGAAGTAGAGATTGAAAGCTCTACTGGTAACGGGGCAAAGTTTACGGTTATTTTTTAGCCAGTTTGCCATATTCACATTATCTTCATCTTTTACTGGTATCTTAGAAATACAGGCTTGGTAATGAGAGAGATAAAAGTGCTTTTAATAATATCTGTGATACTTATCGCATCCTTCACAGTTATTTATGCGTCTTCTGATGGGACACCCGTAACTCCTTACGGGGACTTCTGCCCTAAATGCGGAAAATATGGTACCTGTAGATCCCAGATGAGCCTTAATAACGCGGAGCAGGCTATAGCTGAATATTATCACGAAAAGGGGTTGAGTATTGATATCGAAAATGCGAAGGGCAGATTCATAAAGGCCAGTGTAAAGGATAATGGAAAGGTTGTTGATGTTATTATCTTCGACCGCCGTACAGGCAGGATCAGGTCAATCAATTAGTACCTGAATTGAGCGATTCTTGCTACACTTTCTTTATTCTGTAATTTCCCGACAAGTTTACCCGCCTCCTTCAGAGGCGGACAAGTCTGGCGGTGCCGAAGTTTAACCGCCCTTGGCGAGGTTTACACCTGCCTTCGGCAGAGCCAGGGGGGCCAGGGTCGTGACAGGCTTGGCTTGTCCCGCCTGTCCCGATTCTTCTGGGGTTTATCGGGGAATGACTGACTTTATTTTTCATCCAATGGGGGGTGTTCTTTTTATAGGATAAGACCTGTATTAATTCTGACTGGAATATATACTGAAATGTGGTGTATAATTCCCTGCAAATGGAAATATTTATACCAGAAACAGTAAAGAAATATTTTGGGATGACGCCCGGTCTTTATCATGCGCTTTTTTAGTCTGAAAACAGCTTCGGCATGTTTAATTATCCTCTTATTCTGTGGATTTCCTGTTACTGATTTATTTGCCTCATCAATTGAAATAACCCCTGATTACAGGGTGCGGCCTGCCGATCTCTTCTTAAACGTTGATAATTCCAAACAGCACTTTGAGCATCCCGAAATAGCAGAAATCAACTATCTCAATCTCTTCGAAGGAGAAAGATATGCAAAGATTGTATCGTTAGGTAGTGATACTTACCGGAAACCGGAAACAGACAAGACCGTGAAAATAGTAAATTTCAGGAATATCCTTAATCCTAATTTGGAGTACGCAAGTTCCTGCAGATTTTTCCTGTATCAGGATGAATATTATGACTCAGGAATTGAGATGGATAATATGCTTTTTAAGAAAGAGAAGAGATATAGGGTTATTGCTGATGAGACGAAGTACATGGTCTTTCTACATGTCGCTACTGCCGGGATCTTCTTCCTGATGCCGGAATCTGTTACAAAGTGGGATAAGAGCACCATGTCATTCTCAACCGTTACAGACAAGTGGGTGGAGAATGTGGAATCCGGTCCTGTATGGGACAAGGATGACTGGTTTTTAAACTATGTAGGACATCCCTATCAGGGGGCAGCTTATTATGTTGTTGCAAGGCATAGCGGTTTTGACTGGAAAGGTGCATTCGTATATTCAACAATACTCTCTACATTTATGTGGGAGTACGGCTTTGAATCTTTTGCTGAAAAACCTTCCACCCAGGACCTGATCGTAACACCGATTGCAGGGGCACTATTGGGAGAACTTTTTTTGCGCGGCGAAGACAGGATTATGGAGAATGGAGGTAAGGTCCTGGGGTCAAAGGTTCTCGGTAATATCAGCCTTGTATTTCTGGACCCGGCAGGCTCATTAATCAGGTCATTGAAAGGATGGATCGACTGGCCTTTAAGGATAAGGGCCCGTACTGAGTTCTTTTATGATCCTTTGCTGATGTATGGTAATTCCTCTCCCCTTGAACAGTTGTCTGACCCTGGCAGCCGTTACGGGATGAGGCTGGTCTTCTCTTACGAATAATAAGAAATAAAAAACAAAGATCAAGAATTCCGCCTTTTCAAATCTCGGCAAGACCGTTGCTTCGTTCCGAGGCGAGCGAGCGGGTAAAATTGCCGCAGGTTTTATTTGATAATATTTCCATACTCCAACTTGCCATTTCCAAGCTCCTTGTTAAAGAAAAGTTTATTCTGTTACTATTTTATAGATTACATTCCAGGATTCTGGGAAGATCTTACACCATGCTTTTTTCGAAAATAATAAGGGGGATTGACCTTTTTTAATATATGAAAAGAATTATATATATACTTATACCTTTGTTGGTCTTTTCTCTTTCCGGCTGTGCGCATACAGTCAATAATGCAGGTCCGGCTGAAGAGACTGATGTATATGAAGAAGTATTGCCAAACGGGCTTAAGGTCATTGCTCTTAAGGATCCCAATGCCGCCCTGGCAGTATTTCAGGTCTGGTATCATGCAGGCTCAATCAATGAACAGGTGGGCAGGACCGGGCTCAGCCATCTCCTTGAGCACATGATGTTCAAGGGGACCCCTCACTATGGACCAAAAGACTTCTCAAGGATTATCAAGAGGGCTGGCGGAATTGATAACGCAGCTACCGGTAAAGATTACGCGTTTTACTACCAGAAACTTGCACCTGACAGGCTTGAACTATCTATTGAGCTTGAGGCCGACAGGATGCAGAACCTTATAATAGATGAGAAGGAGACGCTCCTTGTGCGTGATGTCGTCAAAGAAGAGCGCAGGATGCGATATGAGGATGATCCTCAGGGCATTGTGTATGAAGAAGTTGTTTCCGCGGCATTTAAAAACCATCCATACAGATGGCCGGTTATCGGCTGGATGGCTGATCTGGAGAGACTAACAAGAGAAGACCTATGGACATATTACAGGACTTACTATGCGCCTAATAATGCGGTGATTGTAATTGCCGGTGATATTAATATAGACCCTATGATTAAAACTATAAGGAAGCGCTTTGGTCCTATCCCGAAAGGCCCTGATAAAGAATAAGCCGCCTGCTGAGAGGGAGGTGCAGAAGGTTAAGAACGGGATTGAGGCTGATTTTATAATGCAGCAGGACTCTATCTTTACACGTGCAATGCTCCTTGGGAGGTTTGAGATGGTTGGCAGCTGGAGGCTTATTGACAGCTATCTGGAGGGTATTAGAAATGTCAGCCCTGAAGATGTACAGCGGGTTGCCGGTAAGTATCTGCAAGAGGATAAAAGGACCGTCGGGATTTTGATACCGGTAAAAGGTGACAGGTAATGGGATATAACCTGAATTCGTTAAACATATGGCCTTTATCCCGTCAGCATGATTTCAGGCGTAAAAAAATATCATATATAATTTCAATCTTATTGATCCCTGTTGTTCTGCTTTTTTCATCTGTTCCCTCTTATTCCGGATTAAACGTCAATAAAGAGACCCTTGATAACGGGCTAACCCTTCTTGTTGCAGAGAGACATAATCTTCCTTTGGTTATTGTTTCAGTAGGTGTTAGGGCAGGCAGTCTTCTTGAACCCGTTGAGAAGGCCGGTCTTGCGAACCTTACGGCAGGTCTTCTTGCCGAGGGCACTTCCAACAGAACCGGCCGTCAGATTAGCGAGGAGATAGAGTTTGTAGGCGGCTCACTTGGAGCATCAGGGGCTGACGACTATGTAACGGTTTCGCTTTCAATCCTGAAGAAGGACCTCTCTCTTGGATTTGAGCTCCTTGCAGACATAATCCTTAACCCTGTTTTTTCTGAAGAAGAACTGCGGAAGAGGATGGAGAGGATCAAGGCCGCTTTGAAGGCTGGAGAAGAGGACCCCGGTTTTGTAGCCTCAAAGGCATTCATTAAAGAGGTTTACGGCGATCACCCTTACGGCAGGCTGGTTCAGGGGAGTGAAGAGACACTTGACAGGATAAAGAGGGAGGACCTCGTGGAATTCCACTCAGACCTTTATCTCCCGAATAACTCTGTAATGTCCATTGTGGGGGATATAACGACTGCTGAAGTCAAGGTCCTGCTCGGGAGATACTTTGCCGGGTGGAAGTCCGGGGATCTTAGTCTCCCCGCATCTTCAAGTCCTGATGGTCCAGGAAAAAGTAAAACCATAGCGATTGACAGGGACCTGGCCCAGGCAAATATCATTATCGGGCATGCCGGGATAAGAAGGGACGACCCTGATTATTATGTCATGTCAGTGATGAACTATATACTTGGCGGCGGCGGTTTTGCTTCAAGGCTTATGCAGTCTATCAGGGAGGAACTGGGTCTTGCTTATGATGTTCACAGCAGTGTAAATTCCCTCAAAGAGGGGGGCTCTTTCAGAATTAGCCTGCAGACAAAGAATGAATCTGCAAATACCGTGATTGAGGAGATATTGCGGGAGATGATGAAGATGAGGAATTCGCCTGTTTCTGATACGGAGCTTTCGGATGCAAAGGCATTCCTTACGGGTGTCTTTCCTGTCAGGATAGAGACAAGCCGGCGAATCGCAGACTTCCTGGTGGCGACAGAGGTTTACGGACTTGGCTCCGGCTATGTTGATGACTATCCTGAATTTATAAACGCCGTAACAAAAGAAGATATACTCAGGGTAGCAAGGGAACACCTGCATACGGATGAGTTTATACTCGTGATTGTGGCTGATCAGGATAAGGCGTCGTTAAAGGAAAAATACAGGTAACAGCCGCTATATGCTTTTTGTTTTTTTGAGGCTATAAGAGGATATAAATAAATTCTCCTTCCATGAGATAATAAATGTGTAATAAGATGCTATCAATAAAGTTTGTCACTCCCGCTTGTCAGGAGTCATCAGGCAACACGATTCCGGACAAGCCGGAATGACAAATAGAGACAGGTTAGCCGGCCCTGGTCGCCTTCGGCGCCGCCATAGGCGGGTAAACCTGTCCCGCCTGTCCCGATTCTTCGGGGACTTATCGGGGAATGACGAACAGTGGGGCATATTACATGCAATTTTCCACACAAAAGCCAGTATAACCATAAATTTTAGATATATAAGGTAGCGTGTATATGTTTTTGAACCACATTGGAGTAATAAATAAAAACGCTGATGAGGCTGAAAAATTTTATCAGGGTTTTCTGGGCCTTGACAAGCAGAAGGACCATATATTACCCCATGAGCTTTCTGAAGAGTTATTCTCTGTTACAGGAGAGATCAGGTTGCTTACATTTGGCATGGGTGATCAGAAGGTTGAGGTTTTTATATATCCTGAATACAATTCTCCTTCTCCAAACATACCGCATATGGGCCTGCTTGTTGATAATTTTCAGGAAATTCTTGATAAGGCCGGTAAGAACGGGGTAAGAGTAATTAAAGGCAGTCATAAAGAGAAGTCCGTATATTTTATTATGGATTTTTCAGGTAACATGATAGAGATAAAGCCGTCTTCCTGATAGATATATGCCCCTGAATTGAGCGATTTATTATTCACGCTGAGGAGATGTAATGGATACGGAAACCCGTTTAATGCTTTTTGTTCTGTTTAGTTCAATTGGAATGGGTTATTTTATCTACGGCAAGAAGCAGGTGAAGTTTATGCCTATGATAGCCGGAATTGTTCTCTGTGTGTTTCCTTACTTTGTCTCAAATCCTTACTTGCTGGGAGGGATCGGAATTATTCTGATGGCTCTGCCGTTTATAATCAGGGATTAATATCAGTTTCTTCAATTATTACACAGGAGGTGAATGATGGGAAAGAGTATCTGTCAAAACAAAAAGCTGGTTTTAATCTTTATATTTCTGACGTTTTCTTTAACAGTATGCCGGGGTATGGCAGAGGAAGGAAGATCTTATATCGCTGCTGATGAAGTGCAATCAGGGCTGGAAGACCAGTCAGGGGTGGCTCTTACGGTCTATAACGTTAATCTTGGTCTGGTTAAAGACATCAGAGATATACAGCTTGGCACAGGAATAAGCCGGCTCAGGTTTATGGATGTTGCGTCGCAGATTATTCCAACGAGTGTATACATAAGGTCTCTTAAGGACCCTGAAAGTCTCGGTATTCTTGAGCAGAACTACGAATACGATCTCCTGAATCCACAGAAACTCCTTGATAAGTTTGTGGGCAAAAAGGTGAAGCTTTATTCCAAAAACCAATATACCGAAAGGGAAGAGATAGTAGAGGCTACGCTTCTGTCAAATAACGGGGGGGCCGTCTTTCAGATAGGAGATGAGATAACATACGGATATCCCGGCAGGATAATCTTTCCCCGTATCCCGGAGGACCTTATCTCAAAACCCACGCTTGAATGGCTGCTTGAGAACAGCCTGGTTTCAGAACAGAAGGTTGAGGCTTCGTATCTCACTAATGGTATAAACTGGATGGCTGATTACGTTGTCACACTTAATGAAAATGATGATATGGCGAACCTTCTGGGATGGGTAACCATAGACAACAGGAGCGGTACAAGCTATAAGAATGCGAGATTAAAACTAGTAGCAGGTGATGTGAACAGGATGCGGGATGAAAATGTATATCGGGAAAAAATGGTCTATGCTGCCAATGCGATGGTAAAGGAGCAGTTTAAAGAGGACGCTTTTTTTGAATATCACATATATACCCTTCAAAGGTCGTCAACAATAAAGAATAACCAGACAAAACAGATAAACCTTGTGACAGCTGACAGCATACCAGTCAGAAAGGAGCTTATCTATTATGGCGCCGGCTACTACTATCGCAACAGGCAAGGTGATAAGATATCCAATCAGAAGGTTGGTGTTTTTGTTGAGATTGAGAATAAGAAAGGCAATAATCTGGGTATGCCTCTTCCCAAAGGGACCGTGAGAGTATATAAGCACGATAATGAGGGAAGTCTGCAGTTTGTGGGTGAGGACTCGATAGACCATACGCCAAAGGACGAAAAAATCCGTATAAAACTCGGGGATGCGTTTGATGTTGTGGGCAGCAGAATACAGACTGAATGGAAAAAAATCGCGTATGACACATATGAGGTCGGTTTTGAGATTTCACTCAGAAACCATAAGGAGGAAGACGTAGTTGTACGGGTGATAGAGCCTATTCCGGGGGACTGGAAGATTCTGGAAACATCACATGAATACATTAAGACTGAAGCTTTTACAGCTGAATTCAATATACCTGTACCTAAAGACATGGAGGTGAAACTTAAATACAGGGTAAGTACCAGGTTTTAGACCGGTCATATATGCAACTTTTAGCCTGGCTGTAATTTTCAGGGATAAGATGCTGACGATTACTGCTATTGAAATTTAATAAAAAATAACTGAATTAATTAATGTCGAGCTCTTTTCAGTTTGTCATACAGCTTCGTCATAAACATGAAATTGTCAGTTTCTTCTTCATATACAAGGTTGTAAAAATCACAACGCAGACAGTTTTTTTCCTTTTGAGCGTATGTCCCCTGCAAATTTCCACCACACATTGTGCCTGCAACTACCCAGCAGGATCTTCCCGCGTTCATTCCACCGTGAACACCATCAAGCTTGTTTTCGAGATAAGCCTGACATACTCCCAGTTCTGCGGCATTAGAACCTTGAGATTCCCTGCCGCATTTTTTAAACTCCCAGCAGTTAGCTTTCATATTTTAACCTCCCTTTTGTAATTATTTTCACACTAGTAAATTGTAATACTCATAACAGTATGTAGCAATAGAATAGGTATTCACAAAATTGGGAGATTTGTGAAGAATATATCACATGAGCTGTTATTTTAAACTTTCAGGCAGGATTAAAAGAAAGAAGGAAGGTAAGTAATTGAATATACAACAAAACCCCTGCAATTATGCCAAAATTCATGACCCTAATTTTTTCTTTTTCAATATGAATTGATTTACGCCCTTTTGCAATGAAAGTGGAATTCCATCTCTCAACTG
>CAXMSH010000023.1:0-9840 GCA_964195875.1 Thermodesulfovibrionia bacterium | reverse complement strand
CCGCAGAGGCGCTTGAGGAGGTTACATAGGGGTATGTACCGTGATCAATATCAAGGAGGGTCCCCTGTGCTCCTTCAAAGATGATATTCTTTCCCTCATCCATCTCCCTGTTGATGAGCAGTGTCGTATCCGTAATAAACGGCTCAAGGTATTCAGCATATTTCATATAGTCATCATAAATTTTCTTAAAACCTAAAACCCGGCTGCCATATTTGTTCTTAAGGAGAAAATTGACTTCAGAGAGGTTGGCCTTTAATTTCCTCCTGAAGACATCTCTATCAAGCAAGTCTATCATCCTGATACCGCACCTTAACATCTTGTCCGAATAGGTCGGCCCTATACCCCTGCCTGTTGTGCCTATCTTTTTAGCGCCCATCCTGGTCTCCCCTTTTCCTTCAAGCGCCATGTGATAGGGCATGATCACGTGGGCCTTGCCGCTTATGAAAAGATTCTTGCCGATATAAACCCCCTGCTGTCTGAGGCCTGTTATCTCTTCAATAAGCGCTGCGGGATCAATAACAACGCCGTTACCGATGATACACTTTGTCCCCTTTCGGAGAACACCTGAAGGGATCAGGTGAAGTATAAACTTCCTGCTCCCTGTTATCACCGTGTGGCCCGCGTTGTGCCCCCCCTGATACCGCGCGACAACCTGGGCGTTCTCCGTCAGCAGGTCAACGACCTTTCCCTTTCCCTCATCGCCCCACTGGGTCCCGACAACTACTATGTTAGGCATTACTTTCTCTCCTTATACTGAATACGGATTGGAATGTATTGGCTTTTTGGTTATTGGTCATAGGTTATTGGTCCCTGATCACCCATTACTGTTCTCTGCTTATCACCTATAACCCTTCTATGCCGGCATATGTATCTGCTTTACTGTGAGTACATTGGGAAGCTTTTTTATCTCAGAGAGAATCTTTTGGGAAGCAGGTGAATCTATACTCACGACAGAGATGGCTATACCGCCTTCATTTTCACGGCCAAACTGCATTCTGGCTATGTTAATCTTGTTCTTTCCAAGCAGTGTTCCAACGTCCCCGATAACACCCGGCTTGTCATTGTTTGTAAGAAACAGCATGTATCCGCGGGGAACAACCTCTATCACATGTGAATCAATCGTTATTATACGCGGGGCCTTCTTTCCATGAAGTACTCCGGAGACAGCGCTCTCATTTGAACCAGCCCGCACCTTTATAACGAGCATGCTGTGATACTCGCCCGCCTCATCCGTTGTTGTCTCCCTTACATTAATCCCCCTGTCTTTTGCGATAAGCGGCGCATTGACCAGGTTCACCGTCTCCTGAAGCATAGGCTCCAGCAGTCCCTTCAGGACAGCGATCTTTATCGGCTCAGGCAGAAGCTTTGAGACCTCTCCCCTGTACTCGATCGTCACTTCTTCGATCCCGCCTTCAAAGGTCTGAGCGAGAAAACTGCCGAGCCGCTCGGCAAGGTTCATGTAAGGCAGAATCCCCGGGAGGAGGTCCGCTGATACGGAGGGAATATTAACCGCGTTCCTGATCGTCCCGTGTATAAGGTAATCTACGATCTGCTCTGATACGGCGATTGCAACGTTCTCCTGCGCCTCGTCAGTCGAGGCACCGAGGTGAGGGGTTGTAATCATATTATCCAGTTCCAGAAGGGGTGAACCCTCAGGGGGCTCCTTCTCAAAGACATCAAAAGCCGCTGAAGCCACCTTGCCTGACTTAAGCGCTTCACAGAGCGCCTCTTCATCCACTAAGCCGCCCCTTGCGGCATTGATGATCCTTACACCGTCCTTCATCCGACCGATGCTCTCTTTATTTATGCATCCCCTGGTCTCTTTGGTTAAAGGGGTATGGATCGTAATAAAGTCTGACCTCTCTATCAATGCATCAAGTGTTACCACTTTGACTCCCAGCCGCTTTGCCTTCTCTTCACTTAAATACGGGTCGTACGTTATGACGTTCATCCCCATGCCCTGAGCCACCCTGGCGACATGTGCCCCGATGTTGCCGAGCCCCATAATGCCGAGCATCTTGCCGTAGAGTTCAACACCCCTGAACTTCTTCTTCTCCCACTTTCCCGCCTTCATGGAGGCGGTAGCCTGCGGTATCTGTCTTGCCATTGAAAGCATAAGGGCCACCGCGTGTTCAGCGGTCGTTATTGTATTTCCACCGGGCGTATTCATAACAACTATACCCTTTTTAGTGGCGGCGATCCTGTCAACATTATCAAGACCTGAGCCCGCCCTTCCCACAACCTTAAGATTCACGGCAGCCTCAATTATATCGGCTGTAACCTTTGTCGCGCTCCTCACGATAAGGGCGTCATACTTCCCTATCTCTTTTTTGAGCTCCTCAGGGCTGAGGCCTGTATTTACATCCACCTCAAGTCCGGCCTTCTTCAGGATATCAACGCCCTTTGGAGATATGTTGTCGCTTACAAGAACTTTCATAATAATTAGTTAAATAGTTACTGGTTATAGGTATTAGGTAAATGATAAACGGCCAACTTTGACCAATAACCGATTACCGGTCACCGATTACCCCTTCTTCTTCTCAAAGTCGGCCATGAAGGCTATCAAAGCATCCACACCCTCTTCGGGCATCGCGTTATATATACTCGCCCGCATCCCTCCCACTGAGCGATGACCTTTGAGTGTCACAAGACCAGCCCCCGACGCCTCTTGGAGAAAACTTCCGTCCAGCCCGGGTTCGGCCAGAGTAAAAGGGACGTTCATCCATGAGCGGCTGTCCGGGTCAACAGGGTTGCTATAGAATTCAGAGTTGTCAATATATGCGTACAACTTACCGGATTTGCGCCGGTTTATCTCAGCCATCGCCTCCAGGCCGCCCAGCTCTTTTATCCACGCGAAGACGAGACCGGCAATATACCAGCTGTATGTCGGCGGTGTATTATACATCGATTCGGCCTTGGAATGTATACTGTAGCATAACATTTTAGGGGTACCGGCTCTTTCATGACCGATAAGGTCATCTCTTATTATTACAACGGTCAGCCCCGCGGGACCTATATTCTTCTGTGCCCCCGCGTATATGAGACCGTATTTTGAGATATCGATGGGACGGGAGAGTATCGTTGAAGACATATCTGCCACAAGAGGCACGTTGCCAACTTCAGGGATTGCATGGAACTCAACCCCGCCGATCGTCTCATTAGGTGTATAGTGTACATAAGCGGCATCAGGGTTCAGAGACCAATCCTCCACCGGAGGAATACCCATGAAATTTCCGGATTCTCCGGAGGCCGCAATATTTACTCTGCAGAAGAGTTCTGCCTCAGCAATCGCTTTTTTAGACCACTGACCGGTATTTATATAATCAGCTGTCTCTTTGCCCCTCAGCAGGTTCATCGGTACCATGGCAAACTGGCTGGTTGCCCCGCCCTGGAGGAATAAAACCCTGTAGTTATCAGGAATAGCCATAATCTCCCTGAGATCAGATTCTGCTTTTTCGGCAATAGATACAAACTCCTTACCCCTGTGGCTCATCTCCATTACTGACATTCCTGTTCCATGCCAGTCTGTCATCTCCAAGGCAGCCTGTTCTATCACCTTTAATGGCATCATGGCCGGACCGGCGCTGAAATTATAAACTCGTGACATAAGTTACTCCCTCTTTTCTTCCTTTCACTTGACTCCTAGACCCCTTGAACCCTATTTATCCTTTTAATTTTTATTATATACTTACAACAACCCTATTCACCATAACAGGTATGAAAACTGTTGAGCACTGGTGGATAATCCGCGTTAAATAACGTACAGGACTTTTACACTTATGTATCCCGTCTCATATATAAACATGTTAATACAGTTATACGACAGTGACTTAGGAAACAGAAATGGTAATTTCCGACTTTGAAATTTATCATTTCAGATACAATTTGTCAAGATTACATATAATAATATCAACGAATAACCAACACCTGAATGTCCTTTATATTTTAATCGGGTTACATGGTTACTAACATTATCAACATCCCTATTCTTACTATTATCTTTAAATATATATAATATTATAAAAAGAAAAGAACAGTTAATATGTTAACTGAAAATTTATAAGCAGACAAGAGTATATAAACTTTATTAAATAAACCGATCCAACAACCAGAAATTTATATACGATTAAATTATGAACTCAACAGACAGAGATACAATTAATGAGGTATTTAAAACTAACCTTGGTGTGAAGAAAAGAGAAAAAGTTATAGTCTTTACTGACAGCAAAAGAGGCAGACTGAATGAAATAGCAAAACTCTTTACAGAAACTGGTAAGAACTTCACTACTGAGATAAAACTTGTCAGTTTTAGTAGAACAAACAGTCACGGATCAGAGCCTCCTGAAGAACTCTGGCTTGCCGTATTTGGAAGCAATATTTTTAACGAATTAAAAAAAAATAAAATATTGGATGCAATTATAAAAAAAAGAGTAACCGAAAAACATCAGAAAGAGACTGAAAGGGTTGTGAGGAGGTTCAAGGAAGAGGCTGTGAATGTTGTAGTGGCACTCTCCTATCATTCAACATCCCATACAAGCTTCAGGGACCTGCTTACCAGATTATGCGGTACACGCTACGCCAGTATGCCTATTTTTGATGAGTCGATGCTCAGGACAGCAATGAGAGTTGACTGGAAAGAGATGTACCAAAGGACAAAAAAGATAGCCGGCAGAGTAAAAGAGTGTGATTTTATAGAGATAATTACACCTAATGGTACATCACTGACACTGAAGAAGGGCGATAGGGAAGTGAGGTCAGATACAGGAATAATAAGAAAACCCGGGGAATTCAGCAACCTGCCTGCGGGAGAGGTCTATCTGGCCCCGCTTGAGGGGACAGCCAGCGGCAGGCTGGTACTGGAATGGGCACCTACAAGGAAGCTGAGGAGCAGGATTACCCTTAATATAGAGAAAGGGAAAGTACAATCAGTTGAGGGAAGTGAAAGATACACAGGTTATCTGAAGGAGATGCTCTTAAAGAGACCTGAAAACGCAAATATTGCTGAACTCGGCATAGGGACCAATGATATGGCCTCAAGACTTGATAACATCCTTGAATCAGAGAAGATATTCGGAACTATTCATATAGCACTGGGTGATAACAGCTCTTTCGGAGGGAAGGTGAGGACGCCGTTCCACCAAGATTTCTTATTCTTCAGGCCCACGGTTACGCTGATCCACAGCAATAAGGTGAGCAAGGTATTGTTAAAAGACGGGAAACTGGTGAAGTGATCTGTGGAATATAAGGGTCCGAGGAGTCAAGGATTCGAGGGTTCGAGCGAACAAATATAGTCAAATGATTCTAGAATTGATTTTTTGAATAAATTTTTTATAATTTACTATCTGTTGTCGATTTAAATCACTTAAATCCTTGGACCCCGGAATCCTGGAACCCTTTGTTTTTTATCTCCCAAACACCCTTTTATATATATAACTTACGTTTTTCAGGTAGTAGGAGAGGTCGAATATCTTATCCAGATCCTTAGACGAGAGATATTTTCTTGTAAGCGTATCTTTCAACAGCATCTCTTTAAAATCTTTCTTCTTCTGCCAGCTCAGCATCGCCTGCTTCTGAACAAGGCTATAGGCATCTTCCCGGCTCAGGCCCTTCTCCACAAGACTCAGAAGCACGCGTTGAGAACAGTATAGTCCGTGACTTCTGTCGATATTTTCACGCATTATTTCAGGGTAGACCTGCAGGTACTTAAGGATCTTCGTCAACCTTGCGAGCATGTAATCGACCAGGATGGAGCTATCAGGAATTATAATCCTTTCGACTGAAGAATGGCTGATGTCCCTCTCATGCCACAGGGGGATATTCTCCATTGCGGCTATCGCGTTTGACCGCACTACCCTTGCGAGACCGCTCAGGTTTTCAGACCCTATCGGGTTTCTTTTATGCGGCATGGCCGAGGAGCCTTTCTGCCCTTTTTCAAAGGGTTCTTCTGCTTCCAGAACCTCTGTTCTCTGGAGGTGTCTGATCTCAACAGCGATCTTCTCAATAGATGCAGCGGTTAAAGCAAGCGCATTCATGTATTCAGCGTGTCTGTCCCTCTGAATGATCTGGGTTGATACCGGAGCTGGCTTTAAGCGGAGTTTTTTGCAAACATGATTCTCAATTGATGGCGGGATACTTGAGAATGTCCCGACAGGGCCTGAGAGTTTTCCATAATTTATGGTCTCTCTTGCGGCCTTCAGACGGGTCATGTTCCTCTTCATCTCTTCAAACCAGAGGGTAAAGGAGAGGCCGAAGGTGGTGGGTTCGGCATGGATTCCGTGACTTCTGCCCATCTGAATGGTCTCTTTGTACTTATACGCGTTCTTCTTTAAAACCGCCATTAAGTCTTTGAGATCTTTGATCAGAATATCGGCCGATTCTCTCATGAGTATGGCCAGAGAAGTATCCAGTATATCAGATGAAGTGAGCCCTTTATGTATATAGCGGGCTTCAGGGCCGACATTTTCAGAAACAGACGTTAAAAAGGCTATGACATCATGCTTTACGGTCTTCTCTATCTTATCGATCCTTGAGATATTAAATTTGGCCCGTTTTTTTATTATTGAGAGGCTTTGTTTCGGTATCTTCCCCAGTTTTGCCCATGCCTCACACGCGGCTATCTCAACATCAAGCCACTTCTGAAACCTGTTTTGAGGTTCCCAGATTTTGCTCATCTCCTGTCTGGAATATCGTGGTATCAAGGCAGCCTCCTCTAAGAAAAATATTGGTTATTGGTCATGGGTTATTTGTTATTCTCCTTTTCATCTCTGCCGGGCATCTTTGAGATCCTGTCAAGTATTCCGTTTATAAAAGATGCCGACTCTTCTGTCGAGTATTTCTTTGAGATCTCGATAGCCTCGTTGATGGTGACCGACGTGGGTATGTCCGGCATGTATATCAGTTCGTACGCGGCTATCCTCAGGATGTTCTTATCAATAACTGCCATTCTTTCGAGCTGCCAGTTTGCAGCGGCTTTCCGGATAACATCATCCAGGCTGGCGATATTCTCTATGGCTCCCCTGACGATTGATTCTGTGAACTCTTTAACGTCGTTATCTTCCCTGTTTCCCTCCCAGAAGTCATCCTTAAGTTTCTGGTTTAACTCAGAAGATGTCAGGTCTATCTGGAATAATATCTGAAGGGCGTATTCCCTTGCACGGCGTCTACTCATAATAAGACAGTGACGCCCTGTACCGTCCGGTACAGGGTGACGAGTAACGCATGTGGAGTAACTGGTATTGACGGGTCACGGGTCATAGGTTATAAACAACAGGTTATTGGTCATAGGTTATTTATTCTCGCCTTTCCCCTTTAACCTAAGACCCATCACCGATTACCTTTTATGTTCATTACAGTCTCTTAAGAAGCTGTGCCATCTCGATCGCCACTAAAGCGGCATCCCATCCCTTGTTTCCGCTTTTTGAACCGGCTCTCTCCACGGCCTGCTCTATCGAGTCTGTAGTCAGGATACCAAAAGATATGGGAAGGCCCGTTTCAAGCGATGCGGAGGCGATCCCCTTTGTTGCTTCAGCGGCAACATATTCAAAATGGGAAGTTGCGCCCCTGATTATAGTTCCCAGACATATTATGGCGTTGTGTTTTTTCTTTTCAGCAATGATCTTTGCCGCAAGCGGGATTTCAAAGGCCCCCGGGACCTTTATTATATCAACATTCTGTTCCACTGCCCCGTGTCTTAAGAGGGCGTCAACGGCGCCGTCAAGAAGCTTGTTTGTTATGAAATCATTGAAACGGCTCACTACTATCGCAAACTTAAGTCCCTTTGCCAGGAGTTCTCCTTCATATATTTTCATAATACCCTCCAATTGTTACGCGTTCGCCTTTTAAATGATACTTCTTACCACAGAGTACACAGAGAAAATAAAATAACGACTTATGAGATAATGGCTTCATTTTAAAAGTAATCGATTCACTAAAAGATCTCTGCCCTTCCTGCCGGTCTACAACTTGTTGGGCGGGCAGGAGTGCACAGAGAAGCTAAGAAACAAGTATTTTTCTCAGTTTATATTAATCTGTTCCTCTGTGTTCTCGCTTATAAGCGCCTACTGTTGGCTGTGGTTACCCAAAATATTGCCTGCTCGCCTCGGGGCGAAGCAACGGGTCTCGCCGAGGTTAGGCGGAACTTTTAATCTTTAATCTTAGTTTATATATTCTCCAGTAAGTGTCCCAATTTCTTCTTCTTGGTTTTCAGGTATTTGATATTTTTCCTGTGAGGTTTGGTCTCTATCGGCACCCTCTCCACTATCTCAAGACCATAACCTTCGAGGCCAATTATCTTTTTTGGGTTGTTTGTTATCAGACGCATCTTCCGGACACCGAGATTAACGAGTATCTGTGCGCCTATACCATAGTCCCTTAGGTCGGGCTTGAAACCGAGCTTTACGTTGGCCTCCACGGTATCGTAACCCTGGTCCTGTAGTTCATAGGCCCTCAGTTTATTCGCCAGCCCTATCCCCCTGCCTTCCTGCCTCATGTATACAAGCACACCCTTACCCTCTTTTTTGATCATCTCCATAGCCTTTTGGAGCTGTCCGCCGCAGTCGCATCTTTTGGAACTCAGAACATCACCGGTAAGGCATTCAGAATGGACACGCACAAGGACCGCTTCGTCTGGTGAAATATCCCCTTTTACAAGGGCCAGGTGCTCGGAATTATCGACCATGTTCGCCATTACGATAGCCGTAAAATCACCCCCCTGCCTGGTAGGGAGTTTTGTAGTGGCAAGTCTGGTTACCAGGCATTCATTCTTCATCCTGTATTTAATTAAATCCTTAATGGTAATGATCTTCAACTTGTGTTTGACGGCGAATTTAGCGAGTTGAGGCACCCTTGCCATTGTGCCGTCGTCGTTCATTATCTCGCATATGACACCGGAGGAGTTCAGTCCCGCGAGCCTTGCAAGATCGACGGAGCCTTCGGTCTGCCCCGCGCGCTGAAGGACCCCGCCGGGTTTTGATTTTAAAGGAAATACGTGGCCGGGACTTGCGAGGTCTGAGGCCCTTGCTTTTGGATTAATAGCCGCAAGGATGGTAGTTGCCCGGTCGGCCGCCGATATGCCGGTCGTTACTCCCTTTTTGGCCTCTATGGAGATGGTGAAGGCGGTACCGAAATGAGAGGTATTGATATCGGCCATCATCGGTATCTTTAAACTGGTCACTTTTTCAGGAGTTAATGAGAGACAGATAAGCCCTCGGCCGAATTTAGCCATAAAATTTATGGCCTGAGGGGTGATCTTCTCTGCCGCGATTGTAAGGTCTCCCTCGTTCTCTCTGTCCTCGTCATCGACGAGGATGACCATTTTGCCTTGTTTAATATCCTTGATCGCGTCTTCTATTGAGTTAAAATTGTATTTGCTTCGCATGATATTTTTTAGGGTTCGAGGATTCCAGGATTCTTCTCCTCAGCGAATCCGCCGAGGCGGAACGGGTTCAAGTGAAAACAACTGATAACGGATAGAATATATAAAATAATTCCTTGATCCTTGATCTTTTATCTTTAATTAGTTCACTCGAATCCTTGGCCCCTTGAATCCTTAGTTCCTAAACCCTTTCTCCTTCAGCAACCCGGAAAGATCACTGCCTGTCTCCTCTTTTTGTACAAACCTTTCAACATATTTGCCGATTATGTCAACCTCTATATTTACCTTATCTCCGACTCTCTTATCCCCGATGTTAGTGGCTGTCATGGTATGGGGGATAATGGCGACGCTGAATGACTGCCGGTCAAGACCTGTAACCGTAAGGCTTATGCCGTCGATGGCTACAGAGCCTTTTTTAACTATGTATCTTAGTATATCTTTAGCGGCTCCAATGGTATAGAACGTAT
>CAXMSH010000022.1:0-9983 GCA_964195875.1 Thermodesulfovibrionia bacterium | reverse complement strand
CAAACCTTGACGCAAGGCTGCGTGTTGAGATGAGAGGGGAGCTAAAAAAACTCCATAATGAGTTGAAGATCACAACAATCTATGTCACTCACGACCAGGCAGAGGCGATGAGCATGTCCGAGAGGATAGCGGTACTATCTGATGGAGAAATTCAGCAATGCGGCACTCCAGGGGAAATCTACCTTACCCCTGAAAATACAATGGTCGCCGGCTTTGTCGGAAGCCCCCAGATGAACTTCATTCCTGCCACTCTTAGAAAACGTAATCCTGTGGAGGTTGAATGCAACGGACGGATCATTTCACCTCAGGTCGATGGCCCTCCGGAGGGCAAGGATCTTATTCTCGGTTTACGACCTGAGGATATCTCTGTGACTTCCAGCAGAAAAGACGGCTCCATTGAGGCGGTTATCTCAATAGTTGAGTCTGCCGGAGCGTTTAACTGGGTTGATATTAAGTGGGGGAATACGGTAATAAAAGGCATGTCAGATATAGATGAAGGACTAAGGCCCGGTGACACATGTTTTATCAACTTTACGGAAGACAAGGGTATCCTCTTTGACGGGAAAACGAGCAGGAGGATTTGAAAATCAACGATATGCTCTTATCCGTGGGGTCAAATCCCCCGACACGTATAAAACTCGGGACAAGCCCGAAGGCAGTCGGGGAATGCCAAACTGTTACTTCCATGATTTCAGTAATGTTTTAAAGAGAAGATAGCAGGAAGGAACTACGAAAACCTTAAAAATCCTTTTTTTAACATCATATTCTTTATTTTACTGAGATGCCCTTTTTCTTCATTAAGCATGTTCTCAATATTCATTAAGTATGACTTGTCATCAGAAGCTTTAAAGGCAACTATTAATTCGTTTGTATAAGTTTCTACCATCGACTCTTCAAACTTCAACGCAATATCAAGAGCCTCCTCGAAAGAGACAGGATTTAACATAATTCGTTTTTTCACGCTCTGAGCAAACTCAAGAGACCTATGTATAAAGGGTATTGAAGGCGGTTGGGCTTGTTGCGGAAGTCTGCTGAACACATCAGAGGAAAAAGCATCCTTTAAGAAAGCGGTATGGTCAATCTCATCATTTAAAAGGCCTTCCCAGAAATCTTTTTCATCTGGGAACAATTGTATAAAAAATTTGTATGTGGAAGCTGCTGCCTCCTCAATTGCAATACACCCGTTTATTGTGTCGGACAATTCCATATATTATTTGAATTATATAGCAATACAATAGTCTAATCCAGAAAATAATACTATATCGGGAAGATTGCAGCAATGAATATCCAAATAGCCAGGATATGACCAAATACTTCAATGTATCCGGACCGATTTAAGGGGGGGCAGGTCATTTGATAACCCGCGCCTCCCGCCTCGGCGGGCAAGCGGGTAAATAAAGAACTGCTTCTTAATCTAATCCTAGCAACTTTTACACAATTTTCAGGGGGTAATCCGCCATGTTATTAAACCTTTTTGATTTTCAGGGGTCTAATTAAGTAAAAGGTGGTTTTCAGTGAGGACAGAATTGATTGTATAGGCATTAAGTGAGATAATATACATATTTATAGGATGTTAAGATGAAAGAAAAAATATGTTCAATATGTATAATAATACTTATAGCAGTGCTGAATAGACTGTGTGTTGTTTCAGTCCTGCATTTGAGGAGGTAGTCATGAAGAAAGCATCCATTAACCATCTGACTATCGGTGGGCTCATCATAACTTTCCTCGTATACTTGCTTGCGTTACAGCCGCTTCAGGCTCAGGCCTTGGATAGCGGTTATCTTGAGCCATCCGAAAAATATAACCGGGAGGAACTGGCCCAGATGCTGGCGCCCATTGCTCTCTATCCGGATGCGCTCCTGTCCCAGGTTCTGATGGCATCAACCTATCCCATTGAAGTGATCGAGGCTGACCGCTGGGTCAAGAAGAATCCGGAGATGCAGGGCGATACTCTTGACGACGCGCTCCTGTCCCTGGACTGGGACCCCAGCGTCAAGGCGCTCTGTCACTTCCCGCCAGTCCTCGCACTGATGAGCGAGCGGATCGCTGAGACCACCAATATAGGCAACGCCTTTCTCGCCCAGGAGGACGAGGTCATGGAGATGATCCAGGAACTGCGAGCCCAGGCTCACGCCGAGGGTAACCTTACCACCAATTCCGAACAGAAGGTTATTGTCGAAAAGGAGACGATCATCATTGAACCGGCTGACCCCATGGTTATCTACGTACCATACTATGATCCTTACTATGTATACGGCACATGGTGGTATCCTGCCTACCCCCCTTATTACTGGAGGCCGTCAAGTGTAATAATCGGGTCAGGCATATCATACTGGCCCGGTTTTTATTTCGGGTTAACCTTCGGCACCTGGAGCTATTTTGATTGGCATCAACACTATATTTACATCGACGTGCATAAGCGTCCGCGATTTGTCAGGCATGACAGATGGAGACCAAAGCCCGGTCGCTGGACGCACACATCCAGTCACCGACGGGGTGTAGCCTACCGCGATAAGTCCACGGCCAGGAAATTCGGCCAGCACACAGGCCGTGTCAGGGAGTTCAGGCCTGACACCCGTGGTTATCCTGAACGGAGAGATCGGGACCGTAGCGGTGACGGGCAGATCAGAATTGACCGGGATACGCGCGGGGATGATCGGGCCATTATCTCCCGCGATAAGCAGGAGCGCACAAGAATCGCACCTGACAGGGAGAATAAGCAACGTATTGAGCGCCCTCGGCAGGAGCGGCCAAGGACCATAACTGATATGCAGAAACGTAAACCTGCCGTTCAGGGTATTCAGAGGCAGAAACAGGTTGAGCGCCAGCCGGTAAAGAGAAGCCCTGGAACTGTCTTCAACCTTTCTGGAGAAAGCGGGAAGGAGCGTGAATCAAGCAAGCGCGGCCAGAGCAGCCAGCAAGGCTTGGACAGTGGTTCCCGCAGCAGGAGCCGTTCGGAAGGTATCGACAGAGGCGGCCGTGACGACCGGGGCCGCTACAGGCGATGAGCTTGAGAACAAAACCATGAATCCATTCATAAAGAGAGGAACGCTGATGACGGCAGGACAAGCATGTAAAAACAGGATGCGGCAGTTGTTTCCTTGCGCAATAGCAATCTTCATCATTACGATCTCGCTGGCCGTCTCACCCTCTATTGCCGGGGGACTACCCGCGCAGAAGAGTTTTTCCTCTCCACAGCAGGCTGTGGCCGCTCTGGTCGCTGCTGTGCAGACCGGTAACAATGATGAACTGCTTGCCATCTTAGGCCCTAACTCGGCGGACCTTATCTCTTCCGGCGACAAGGTCGCTGATCAGAACAGCAAAACGCGCTTTCTTAAAGCCTATGAGGAGAAGAACAGCCTCGAGAAGGAGGGCGATGGCCGCGCGGGACTTATCATCGGTACAAAGGATTATCCTTTTCCGATCCCCATAGTACGACAGGGGGACGCATGGCTCTTCGACACCCAGGCGGGCAAGGACGAGATCCTGAACCGTCGGATCGGCAGAAACGAATTGCACACCATTGAGGTGATGCAGGCCTATACCGACGCCCAGCGTGAGTATGCCTGCATGAAACACAACGACGGCGACTCGGAGTTTGCTCAGAAGTTTGTCAGCAGTGAGGGCAAGAAGGACGGGCTCTATTGGGAGGCTGGTGAAGACGAAGAGGTAAGCCCTTTAGGACAACTGATTGCACGTGCCACTGTAGAGAAGTATGAGGGTGTCCTGGACCAGGAACCTCCTGAACCATTTCACGGCTATTATTATAAAATCCTCAAGGGGCAAGGCGAACATGCCAAAGGCGGCGCTTTTGACTATGTGGTCGATGGGAGAATGTTCCTCGGCTTTGCGCTGGTCGCCTATCCCTCCAGATACGGGTCATCGGGCATTATGACCTTCATCATCAATCAGGAAGGTGTGATATATGAAAAAGACCTCGGCGAGGCGACGGCAACGGCGTCGGAAATGGCCACCTTTAATCCGGACGACACCTGGCGCAGGTACGAAGAACCAGTTAATCAATAAAACAGATACATGTTTGTATACATATAAGTTTAAAGGGGTCTGATTTATTTCAGTCCCTTTTCTTTTTAACAAACCTGCAAGATAAGCAGGTGAAAGCATCAACCCTTTTCGTTGACTCCTTCCGGGACTCGTGTTATTGAAGCTTGCCCTTACATACAAGGTGTTTGATCTTAATCATTAACTGTTGATAATCTTTAAATGTTCTGCTATATCTACAGAAAACTATATAATCATTTTGTCAGATTAAAAGGAATACTTTATGATTGGCGCAATAGCAGGTGACATAATCGGCTCTGTGGCAGAAAAGAGGATTTAACCCCCCCTGTGCTGAAAAGCTTTCTCATTTTATATCTCCTGCAATTTCGTGGATCAACAGCATTCATATAACTTTTGTCCTCAGATTAGGCGGAATCTTCATGATTATTTCATATTATCTTCATATTATCTTCACAAATTTCAGTTATTTTATAAACGAAGAAAATAATACCGTTATGCATGAAAAGAGCTACCTGGAAACATATTGAGTTCAAATGGGAGCTAAATTTAACTGAAGAAAGGCGATTGCCGGGTTGAAGCTTAAATAAATAAAGAGACTACCTGCCTATTTTGATATATCCTTGATCAAATATTGGAGCGGCGTTAAACTTAACAATGCAATATTGTATTGAAAAAGGCGTGTTGAGCCTAAATAAAGCTGGGAGGAGAGCATGAAGAGAGTTATAATAATTTTGACAGGCCTGCTGTTACTGGCCGGGGCTGTATATGCAGACAACCTTAATTTAGAGAAGAAGGCTGGGGATGTAACTGTGAAGGTTACACTTGAGAGCAACCCACTTAAAGTCAGTGACAACAATATCAGTATTGAACTTCTTGACCCGGAGGGACATGCTATCACAAATGCAGAGGTGGCGGTCTATTATTTCATGCCTTCAATGCCGGCGATGAATTACGAAGTGAAAGCTTTGCCCGAAGGAAAGCAGTATACGGCAGTGATAAAACCGACAATGCCGGGAGAATGGACTGCGGATATTAATGCCGGAATAGGGGGAAAAGAGGCGGATAAGGTCTCAATCAGTTTTGATGCCAGATGACAGGGACGGTGCTGACTATACACAACGTCATAAATTATTACGCATGTTTTGTCATTCCCGCTTGTCGGGAATCTTTCTTTCAAAAAGGATGCCGGCGATCCCCGACAAGCGAGGACAGGCTCTGCAGACATGAATAAGATGAAGATATCTATAACCGTTATTAGCGTGTTTTTATTGCTGCTGGTATATACGATGGTGGTATTTGCCGGGCAAAATGATAGTGATTCGATAATTGAAGAACTTATTACAGAAGCGCTTGAAAACAATCCACAGCTAAAAGCCTTTAATGAATCGATAAATTCACTTAAAGAGAAACCTGCGCAGGTGCAATCTCTGGATAATCCACGGCTCAAAATGTCAATAATGAATCTGCCGTCTGATACATTTGAATTTGATCAGGAGCCGATGACTCAAAAGCATATCTCAATAATGCAGAAACTTCCCTTCCCCGGCAAACTCCGTCTCAAAGGAACGATCGCTGAAAAGGTGATAGATATGGCTGCGGAAGATTATATCGAGCAGAAGAATATGCTCATCATGCAGGTAAAAACTGTCTTTGCAAGAATCCTGTTCCTTGATTTAGCTATCGATATTACCGAAGAGAACAGAAAACTGTTGCGGGAATTTGTAAAGATTGCCGAGACAAAGTATGAAGTTGGCAGCGGTATTCAGCAGGATGTCATAAAAGCACAGGTGGAACTTTCCAAAATGACTGATCGATTAATTCCCATTCAGCAGCAGAGGGAAATAATGACTGCACAATTAAATACACTTCTGAACCGTCCGGTGGAGACGCCTTTTATAACTGATAAGCAGATACAGTTGACCGATCTGAAATTATCATTTGAGGATCTGAAAAAGATAGCCGAAGAGAACCAGTCCATGCTCAGGAAGAAAAAACATTTAATCGAGAGCAGGGAAACTGCCTTGAAACTTTCTGAAAAAAACTACTATCCTGATTTTGATATAGGAGTAAGCTATGGGCAGAGAGACGATTCGCCCATGCAGGAGAGGGCAGACTTCCTGTCTGCTTCAGTAATGATTAATATTCCGCTCTGGTACAAAGTGAAAGAAGACCGCAAGGTTGCGGAAGATGCGGCAAATGTCAGGAAGGCACAGGCAGAGTACAGTGCCCTGAAGAACAACATAGTATTAAAGATTAAGACAGTATTGGCAGAGATTGACAGCCATGTGAAAAGGGTTGAACTCTTAAAGTCAGGACTTATCCCTCAAAGCAGGCTATCTCTTGATTCAGCTCTTTCTGCTTATAGAGTTAATAAAGTGAATTTTTTAACACTTGTCAATAGCCAGCTCACTCTTTACAACTTTGTATTGGATTACCATCGGGCTATTGCAGAGCATGAGGTAAAACTTGCCGAGCTTGAATCTGTCATAGGGCAAAGGATATCCGGCAGTCCAAAAGTAGAATAAACGGAGGAAATATTTATGTTCGGTTCAATGAGAATAAGGTCAGTCGCTATTATTCCCCTGGTTGTAATGGTTTTCATTCTTGTCTTTGATTGCAGAGTCAGCGAAACGTCAGATATAAATCGTAATGATACTTCAGCACAGGCGGAGATGTCAGAGAAGATTGTTAAAGATCTGCCTGACAGCAAAGAGAAGAAGATTAAATACTGGGCTGCGCCAATGGACCCGACTTATATCAGGAATGAACCTGGCAAATCACCTATGGGGATGGATCTCGTTCCTGTATATGAAGATGGGTCCGACGAATCTGATACAGGGACTGTCAGGATAGACCCCGTAACTATACAAAACATGGGAGTAAGGACCGCCAGGGTATCACGCGGGCCCCTGAAGACCTCTATACGCACGATAGGGCGCATTACATACGATGAAGAGCGTGTTGAACATATCCATACCAAGATATCAGGATGGGTAGAACAGCTTTTTGTGAAGACCTCCGGGGAGAAGATAGTTAAGGACCAGCCGATCCTCTCTATCTATTCTCCTGAACTGATTGCAACCGAAGAGGAGTACTTGCAGGCCCTTAGCTATAGGGACAAAGTGAGCGGGTCCAGCTTTGCGGATGTAGTAAGCGGCGCCGAGACACTTATTGAATCAACAGAAAAAAGGCTTTTATTGATGGACATTTCCCCGGAGCAGATCAAGTCTCTCGAGGAACGGGGAGAAGTGCAGAGAGAGATGGTTCTTCGCTCTCAAACAACCGGGACAGTGATCAAAAAGAATGTTTTTGAAGGAATGAAGGTAACCCCCGGGATGGAGCTTTATACAATTGCCGATTTATCCCGGGTATGGGTCATAGCTTCAGTATATGAATATGAGCTGCCATTTCTTAATGTAGGACAGGAGACCGTTATGAGTCTTCCTTATGAGCCGGGGACTGCTTATAGCGGCAAAATCACCTTCATCTACCCCTATCTTTCTCCCAAGACGAGGACGGTCCAGGTGAGAATGGAATTTGATAATTCCGATTTAAAGCTTAAACCCGATATGTACGCTGATGTGATTATTACAACACAAACTGAAGAAGGTGTCCTTAAGGTCCCATCAGAAGCAATTTTAAGAACCGGATACCGTAACGTTGTGATCACTTCTTTGGGTAAAGGCAGGTTTCTCCCCAAAGAGGTCAATCTGGGCCCTGAGGGAGAAGATATGACGCAGATCTTATCCGGGCTTGAAGAAGGTGAGACGATCGTCACTTCCGGCCAGTTTCTAATTGATTCCGAGAGCAACCTGCGGGAGGCTATTAATAAAATGCTTGAGGCGCGGTCCGCTGAACCTTCTGACGAAGTTGAGTCCCAAGAAGGTGATAAGAAAGAGAGAGAAGAGGGGATAGTCCCCGGAGCAGATGCGGGGTACGATCACAATAATATGGTTTCAGGTCTTATTGAGAATTATTTAGAAATACACGCGGCGCTGGTATCGGAATCGGTCACTGAAGTGGCGGCGGATTCGCGCTCCATGTCCGGTGAACTGGAGAAGATCAGGGCATCCGATAATGCAGACAAATTTAAGGATATGACAGATCAAATAGAAGATTCACTGGAAGGGCTGTTGTCGGGTGACCTGCAGACGGCAAGAGATTCCTTCAAGGCATTAAGCAGGGTAATGGTAGCTTTTGTTAAAAACTCGGGCCGTGAAGATGCTGTTTCATCGGGTATTAAAATATACTTCTGTCCTATGGCGGAGGAGTGGTGGATGCAGAGGGATATGGCCCTCCAAAACCCCTACCTTGGTAAGGAGATGCTGCTCTGTGGAACTGAGGAAAAGTACTGATGCTCGAAAAGATAATTGAGTACTCCGTAAAGAACAGGTTTATCGTCATACTCTTCACCATCTTTCTTGTTGCCTGGGGTATTTATTCGTTGGCCACTACTCCACTGGACGCGATACCTGACCTCTCTGATGTCCAGGTAATTGTTTATACGAAGTACCCGGGGCAGGCCCCCCAGGTTGTTGAAGATCAGGTTACGTATCCGCTCACTACCGCCATGCTTGCGGTACCCGGCGCCAAAGTCGTTCGGGGATATTCATTCTTTGGTTTCTCTTTTGTATATATCATCTTCGAGGATGGGACCGACCTGTACTGGGCAAGAAGTCGTGTGCTTGAGTACCTCAACTATGTTGCAGGACGGTTGCCTGACGGCATAACTCCATCTCTTGGACCGGACGCGACCGGAGTCGGCTGGGTATATGAATACGCGCTTATTGATAAGAGCGGCAAGTATGATCTTGCACAGCTGAGGTCGATGCAGGACTGGTTTCTGCGTTACGAATTAACAGCGGTGGAAGGGGTATCCGAAGTAGCTTCCGTTGGCGGTTTTGTAAAACAGTATCAGGTAGAAGTTGATCCGAACAAGCTTCTTGCGTTTAATATATCCCTCTCAAAAGTGAAGCACGCGATAAAACGTTCAAACAGCGATGTAGGCGGACGTTTGATAGAGATGTCAGAGACCGAGTACATGGTGAGAGGACTGGGATACATAAAGTCCATCGAAGATCTGGAGAATATACCGCTGAGTGTTGATGACACAGGAACGCCGATACTTATTCGGGACGTTGCCTATGTGCATTTAGGGCCTGAGCTGCGCAGGGGGGTGACGGAGCTTGACGGCGAGGGAGAAGTAGTGGGTGGAGTGGTTATTATGAGGTATGGAGAGAACGCGCTCGCCACTATTGATCGGATCAAAGAAAAACTCAAGAGCCTTAAAGCCGGGCTTCCCGAGGGAGTTGATATAGTAACTGTATATGATCGTTCCGGTCTTATAGAACGGGCTGTTGATAATCTTAAGGAGAAGCTTATTGAAGAATCTATTATAGTTGCTCTTGTATGTCTGATTTTTCTCCTTCATTTCAGGTCAGCTTTTGTCGCCATTTTTACTCTTCCGGTAGGGATTCTGATCGCTTTTATCATTATGAAGGCACAGGGTTTAAACGCAAACATTATGTCCCTTGGCGGTATCGCCATTGCTGTCGGTGCAATGATTGATGCCGCGATTGTAATGATCGAGAATGCTCATAAACAGATAGAAACTTCAGGTGATACGCAGGATCACTGGACCAGTATTACTATTGCGGCAAAACAGGTCGGCCCGGCTCTTTTCTTCTCGCTCCTTATTATCACCTTCTCCTTCATGCCTATCTTTACATTGCAGGCGCAGGAGGGCAGATTATTCAGCCCGCTTGCTTTTACTAAAACTTACGCCATGGCTGCTTCCGCGCTGCTTGCAGTAACACTCGTGCCGGTATTGATGGGTTATTTTATCAGGACAACATTACTGCCGGAAAAATGGTCCTTAAGGAAGCAGAAGGGAGTTACTGTTTTTTCTTCAATACTTGTATTTATCGTTACATTTCTCATAGCAAAGCTGCTGCCTG